>JAFTDZ010000284.1 GCA_017453885.1 Clostridia bacterium | reverse complement strand
TTATATGGTCGATATTATCCTCGTAAACGGGCATGCGCGAGAAGGAATGCTCCACGAAAAGCGAGCGTATCTCGTCCATAGGGGTGCCCTTTTCTATGGCGATAACGTTTACGCGGGGAACGTAAATATCTTCCACGTCGAGGTCGTTGAACTCTATCGCAGAGCGGATAAGATGCGTTTCGTTGTCGTCAAGGTTGCCTTCTTCTCCCGCCTCTTCGACGATTGTGAGAAGTTCCTGCTCGGTAATGCCTTCATCCGGCTTGAACTTGAAAATTTTAAGGATAAGTTTCTTCCACAGTTCAAAAAGTTTGCAGAGGGGCGTGAGTATTATCACGAAGAAATACACGAACCGGCAGAACGCCATCGTGAATTTTTCGGGCGACATTTTCGCTAACGTCTTTGGCGTTATTTCGCCGAAGATAAGCAGGACGACTGTCAGAACGATAGTGGCAACGGTGGAGCCGAGCCCCTGATTCCCGTTCAGAATATCGATGAACAAAAGCGTGGCTATGGATGACGCCGCGATATTTACTATATTGTTGCCTATAAGCGTGGCGTAGAGCATCGTGTCGAACTTTTCCACGAGCGCCATCGCGGTCTTTGCGCGGCGGTTGCCGTCCGCTGCGAGATTTTTGAGTTTTACGCGGTTTACGCTTGTGAAAGCCGTTTCCGCCGAGGAAAAAAACGCCGATAATAAAACGAGTAAAAACAGGACGGCGATCTTTATCGCCACGCCCGCGGGCGTTCCCGTAAGTAAAAGCGCGAAAGGCGTGATGCCCGTATGCGCAGGGAGAGGATCTTCCATAACAGAAATAAAAACTCCTTCTTTGGGGTGAAAATTCTTCCCTTATACGCGTGTATCAGAGAAGTATTTTATATTTTAACATATATCAATATAAAATGCAAGCGTTTTAGTAGGGCAAAAGTCTTTTCTATCCCGTTTGCAAATTATGCGTGAAAACGGAGAGGGAAAGAATTTTCCGCTTTGCGCCTTTCCGCAGCCTTTGCCCCGCCCCGCGCGTTAACCTGCGTTTTACGCGGGTAACGGCGATTTTACGTATGCGGATAAAGAGTTTTTCTTATCGTTTCGGTAAGAACTTTTACGTCGATGGGTTTTGTTACGTGGGCGTTCATGCCGGCAGAGAGGGCTTCCCGAACGTCTTCTTCAAAAGCGTTTGCCGACATCGCTATTATGGGTATATCGCCCTTCGGCGCGGGCAGAGCGCGTATCGCTCTCGTCGCCTCGTAACCGTTCATTACGGGCATCTGTATATCCATAAGTACAAGATCGTATTTGTCCGCGTCCGCTTGTTCTATGGTATCCAACGCTATTTTTCCGTTTTCGGCAATATCAACTTCGAAGCCTTCGTTTTTGAGTATCATCGTGGCTATTTCGATGTTGATGAAGTTATCTTCCACCACGAGAACGCGCAGGTTTTTGAGGTCGGGTACGGTTTCTTTCCCGGCGGAGGAGATCGGAGTATCCTCGACCTTATCGGGGGTAGTCGTTTCAAACGTAAATTCCGCGATAAATTCCGTGCCTTTGCCTTGTTCGCTTTCTACTTTTATACTGCCGCCCATAAGGTCGATGAAATTCTTTGTTATAGCCATGCCGAGGCCGGAGCCCTGTATAGCCTTCACTTCGTCCGTGCGTTCGCGCTCGAACGCTTCGAAGATATGTTCCGCAAATTCTTTCGACATTCCTATGCCCGTATCTTTAACGCGCAGTTCGTATTTGCCGAAGCCGTTTTCTCTTTCCGTTTCACGTAAGATAACGGATACTTCTCCGCCGCTCGGCGTGAATTTATACGCGTTTGAAACAAGGTTGAGCAGGATACGTATAATGCGGTTTTTATCGCACATAACGCATTTATCCTTTACGTCCGAATAATCTACGGTATATTTGATTTTTTTTGTTTCCATCTGAACGGAGAATATCATATACACTTCCTCGAGCGTAGCGGTAATATCCGTTGGCGCGGGGGAAAGTTCCATTTTTCCGCTCTCTATCCTGCTCATATCGAGTATGTCGTTTATAAGGGAGAGCAGGTGTTTGCCCGAATAATCTATCTTCATTAAAAAATCACGCGTTTCGGGCGGCAGATCTTTTCCTTGCAGGGCAAGCGTCGTATAACCGGTAATGGCGTTCATCGGCGTGCGTATATCGTGGCTCATGTTGGAGAGGAAGATGCTTTTTGCCTTGCTGCTCTCCTCTGCGCGCATTCTTTCCGCCTCTATATTTGATTCGCGTTTCTTTATTATGGAGAAGATACTGAATATTATAACGACTGAAACGGTTATCATCGCGAATTGAACGATAACGTTTCGCATAACGATGTTGCCGAATTCGTGTATGCGGTCGTTTATGTAACCGCCCGTTGCCTGAACGACCTCCGCATTCACGTCAAGCCCCGCTTCTTCCGCCTGCTGATTGTGGAAAGACACAACGTCCTGCGATATGTCCGCCGTTTCGTTAATGGTGGATTGCCTTATCCATATGAACGATATTACGAGAATAAGCATAAGCAAAACTATCCACACGATCTCGGATTTACCGAACCTGCGCGTTTCGTCTTTTTGCATAAGTATTCTGAAAAGAAGTATGCCGAGGATGCTCCAGGCGGCGAGTATAAGGTAAGATTCCGCGGCGAGGTTGCCTATCGACTGATACGTCGGCATAAGGTAATAGAATGCAAAGCCGACCGACAGCAATCCCCCCGTAATACCGGTTATCTGCGGTAATTTTGCGTGTTCCTTATGCCCGAGAAAGAATGCCGAAACAGAAACGTAAGCGTAGGCGATGGTGGCGCCTATGGTAGTTACGTCAACTATCCATCCGATAGCGGTTCTTCCTAAAAAAGGAATTATAACGGAGATCGCCGCTATGAATATAAGCGCGTTTTTCGGCGTGCCTTGCTTGCCGAGTTTTGCGAAAGCGGAAGGGAGCATTCTGTTCTCCGCCATAGAATACAGAAGTCTGCTCGCGGCGACGTAGTTTGCGATAAGCCCTGTGGCTATCCCGGCAAAAGCCGCAATTCCCAAAATAATTTTGCCCGCCGCGCCCATGGTTTTTTCCGCGGTATAGAAAGTGGGCAGACCTTTAAGCCCTTCGAGTCCGCCTAAAGACGCAACGTATTCACTCCAATCCGAATAACCTTCGGGCAGGGAACCTACCGCCGTTAGGGACAGCATTACGTAAGCGAGCGCCCCGGCAAGAAGAGCCGCGGCCATTATGAATATAGTCTTTTTGGGATTAAAAGAAAATTCTCCCGTCGAGTGAGAGACGGATTCAAAACCTATAAAAGCCCACGGGGCGAGAGCGATTATCGCAAAAATTTGAGAAGCGGGTTTACCGGTCGGCGCAAACGCCGGAGAGGCGTTTTTCAAACCGCCCGCGGCTGTCACCGCAATAAAACAGACGGTTATACCTATAAAAAGGAGGGCGGCAAGCGCCGTTTGGCTCCACTTCACCGCCTTTCCCCCGAGGATACAAACCGCGCACGCTATAACGAGGATAATTACCGAAAGAAGAACCTCGCCGAAATAAACGGTATAACCGGCAACGTTGTAACGGAAGCCGAAACACAGAAGATCTCCGAACAGATACCGCACTATAAGCGAAAGCGCCGTGGCGTTAGCCCATATTATAGCAACATACGTCAAAAAAACAAACCAAGCGCCAAGAAAACCGTGGTCGTTTCCGAGAACGTTTTTTGCATAAGTAAACGTTCCCCCCGCGCCGGAGTAACGGTTCATCAGATAGTGGTAATTCATTCCTATAACGAACATTATACCCGCGCCGAGCAAGATGCCTATAACCGTTCCGAGCGGCCCCGCAATAGGCAGAAACGTCGTTCCCGGCATAACGAAGGCGCCCCACCCCACGTTGCACCCGAATGCAAGAGCCCATACGGACAGCGGCGAAAGATACCTTTTAAGTCCGGCGTTGTTATTCTCGTTATTGCCCGCCGACGGAATTTTTTCGTTAACGTTATTCAAAATATTCCCTCCGTTTTATCCTTCAACGCGCGGCGACGATCCGCCGCGAAGTTTATACGAAATAAGTTGATATGTTCAATTTATTATTATATCATTTGAATAAAGATATATCAACGGTTTTAAGCGCCGAAGCGAAAAATCAAATAAAAGAAAGCAGATCGGCGCAGAGGAAAGAGATAAAACGTAAAATCAATTGACATAAGACGAAAATGCGAATATAATTAAAATAAAAAACGGATGAAGAAAAAATGGAAGAATTTATACTTTGGGGCTTGCACGGCAAGGAGAGGAATGATTTTCTCGATCCTTTCAATCCACATATAGGAATAGGTTGGAATGAAGCCGGAGATATTACGAATTGTAAAACGCGTGAAGAAATAAAAGAAAAACTCGTTGCGGCATATGGAGAAAACAAGTCTTTGCCGCAAAACGTGGGGCAAAATTACAGATTCATATGCGAGGCGAAACCCGGCGATTACGTTTTATATGTAAAAGAGGGTATTATGCATATCGGAAAAATTGCGGGGCAGGCATACTTTTCAGAAGAATTTCCGGCATATAAAACTGTGAGAAAAACGGAATGGTTGTATCATTTTCCTTCGGATTGCGTTTCGGAAAGCGCATACAGAGAGGCTAATTCCGCGATGTCGTTTTTCAGAATAGACGAAAACGTCGAAGAATATAAAAAACTTCTTGATGAAAAGCCGCTTTATAAATCCGACCTTTTTAATTACGTCGCAACGGCAAAAGATATAAATGCCGACGAGTACGACGGAATCTACGCTATCGTTCAAAACGTTGTTAAAGCATATTACGGTGTAGATGAAAATATTTTAGACGTATGCGACTTAGACGCGATCTATTTGTCATCTATCGGTACGTGGAAGGTTTCGTATGAAATCAAAAAACAAAAAATAGGGCAAAGCCACTTGCCGCAGGACAGAAAACAGGCGCTTTACGATTTAATAGACGAAGTAAAGAAGAACGCAGAGGAAAAGAAATATGTAAGCCGCGGCAACGGACACGTGGGAATGTTCGGAACGGGGTTTATGTCTTTTAAGAACAATTTTACAGATGAAGAATCGCTTCTCTCTCTTCGTGATTTTATAAAAATGCTCGTATCTGTCGCGACGTATGAAGGAGATGAAACGAGTTTGATAAATCAAGTCAAGAAAACGACGGCGAAACCCGTTAAGGGGATAAAAGCGGGCACGCTTTCCGGTTTGCTTTATTGTTTGCGCCCAACGGTATTTCCGATCATCAACGGAAGATACGGCATGGGGGCTTCGGTTTACTATGCCCTCGGCATAGGGCTTACCGAACCGAACGCAACGGAAACTTACGCGGATAACGTATTTTTGATAAAAGATTTTCGCGACAGATTTTGCGTATTCAAAAACTACAGGATTCTCGATATGGTACCCGAAGAATTATACAAAAAGAAAAGCGACGCGGAAGAAAATACGGAAGTAAACGAATCCGTCGAAACGTCGGAAGTAAAAACGGAAACGGTCGATGAATACGGCGAGGAAATGAAAGAAGGCTATTCCGAAGAAGATTTTCTCAATGAAGTATTTATGGATGCGGACAGATATGAAACTCTCGTCGCACTGCTTAAAAACAAAAAGAACGTTATTCTTCAGGGCGTACCGGGCGTTGGCAAAACATTTGCCGCAAAACGTTTGGCGTACTCGCTTATGCGCAAAAAAGACGAAACTAAGATAGGGTTTGTTCAATTTCATCAAAATTATTCTTACGAAGATTTTATTATGGGATATAAACCGGAAGGCGATACTTTTGTCCTTAAAACCGGTGTTTTTTATGATTTTTGTAAAAAAGCGGAAAAGGATCCCGAAAGCGATTATTTTTTCATTATCGACGAAATAAACAGAGGCAATATAAGCAAAATCTTCGGCGAATTACTTCTGCTTATAGAAAAGGGTTACCGAGGGAAAGAAAACGCTATTCGGCTTACATACGGAAAAGAAGGGGAAACATTCAGCGTACCCGAAAACCTTTATATCATAGGTATGATGAATACCGCCGACAGGAGCATAGCAATAATAGACTATGCGTTGCGGCGAAGATTCGGTTTTTTTGAAATGCTGCCGGCATTTAACAACGAGGGATTTATAAGATATCAGCAGAGCCTTGACAGCAGGAAATTCGATGCTCTTATCGAAAAAATAAAAAAGTTGAACGAGGCTATTACCGCAGACGAGGCGCTCGGTTCCGGGTTCTGTATAGGACACAGTTACTTTTGCGGATGGCAGAACGACAGTAACGATAGCGACAGTATCGACGAATGGCTTAAAAGGAGTGTTGAATTCGACGTTATCCCGATGCTTTCGGAATATTGGTTCGATGATAAAACAAAGGTGGATAACTGGGCGGAAGAATTGCTGGGTGTAACGAATGGTCGATAAAAGCATACAGATTCGTAATGTGTATTATATGCTGTCGTACGCTTTCAACGTACTTATGCAGGATAAATACTCAAAAATAGAAACGGAGCGATTTGAAAACGTTGCCGACTTGTTTGCCGAAATTTTGTTTCGCGGTATTTCTCAACAAATAAAACAGGGGCTATACCGCGAATATATCGACGTGGAAGAAAACTTGCCGGTACTTCGCGGGAAACTCGATATAAACGGTACCGTAAAAAACAGAGTGGAAAGAAAAGTTGCGCTTGCGTGTTCGTACGATGAACTATCCGAGGACAATTTATTCAACCGCATTATAAAGGCGACCGTTTTGCTCCTTATTCGGAGCGAAAAAGTCAAAGCCGCAAGAAAAAAGCAATTGAAAAAAATTCTTATCTGTTTTTCAGCCGTGGACAATATTGATATTTTTTCTATAAAGTGGGATATACTTAAGTTTCGCAAAAATAATCAAAGTTATAAAATGCTTATAAATATCTGCTATTTTACCGTTAAGGGGTTGCTATATTCCGAAAGGAACGGAAAGTATAAAATGGCGGACTTTCTTGATGAACAACGTATGTGCAGGCTGTATGAAAAATTTATTCTCGAATATTACAGATATCATTATAAAAACCAAAAAGTAAAAGCGACCGCATCGTTTATAGAATGGGCTGCCGAAGGCGAAGCGGCATATTTTCTTCCCGCTATGAAGTCGGACGTAATGTTGGAATACCAAAATAAAACGCTGATTATCGATGCAAAATACTATGCGAGGAATATGCAGATTCAATATTCGAAAAGCACTTTTCATTCGCATAATTTGTATCAGATATTCACGTACGTTAAAAATTATAATGTCAATAAAAAGGGCAACGACGTTTCCGGAATGTTGCTGTATGCGAAAACGGATGAAGAGATCCAACCGGATGGGGATTTTATGATGTCGGGCAACAGAATAAGTATAAAGACGCTTGATCTGAACACGCCGTTCAGCGAAATACGAGAAAGGCTTGACTATATTATTTCAGAATATTTAATAAATCGGAATTGATAAATTTAGTAAAGAACAACAAGGAAACGGGAGTTCGGCGGCGGAAAGAGATTTTTCGCTTTACATACTGCGAAAAATCCGCTATAATATTGTTGCGTGGTAAACGCAAATAAAAATAAAGGTAAAAGTTATGGTAATTAGCATCGGTGAAATACTCGTAGATCTTTTCGGCAAACAGGCAGAGGACGGCATAAGTTACAACAGGAAGGCGGGCGGCGCTCCGTTCAACGTGGCGTGCGCGGCTAAAAAAGCGGGATATAAAAGCGGATTTACGGGCAGAGTAGGGGACGATCTTTTCGGTAAATTCCTCGCGGAGTACGCAAAAAATATCGGCCTCGATTATCTCGACGTAGCGCTTGACGAAAACTTCAACACCACCCTCGCGATAGTTCAACTCGACGACGCCGGCGAGAGAAGTTTTTGTTTTTACAGAAAGCGTACCGCAGATTATACGATTTCGGACGAACAGGTCAAAAACGCCGTAAAACGCGCAAATATCACGCATCTGGGCACCTTGATGCTGAGCGAAGAACGGGGCAGGGAAGTTGCCGATCTCACGGTGGAAACGGTCAAAAAAAGCGGCGGCAGATTGAGCCTTGACGTAAATTATCGCGACGATATCTTTAAGGGTACGGACGCCGTTT
This sequence comes from Clostridia bacterium, assembly GCA_017453885.1. Taxonomy (GTDB): domain Bacteria; phylum Bacillota; class Clostridia; order Christensenellales; family Borkfalkiaceae; genus RGIG3732. The sequence continues at coordinate 12,235 of JAFTDZ010000284.1, read as the reverse complement.
CCGTTTATAAAAAATACGTTGAGGCGGCGGATATAGTTAAATTTTCCGAAGAGGAACTCGATATGTTCGCGAAAGGCAGAACGTTCGACGAGAAGATACGTTCTGTTGCGGAAGGGAAACTTGTTTGCGTCACTCTCGGCAAGAACGGTTCGGCGTACTGCGTGAACGGCAGAGCGGGCAGGGCGGAAACCATAAGCGTTAAACCCGTGGATACCACCGGCGCGGGAGACGCGTTCTTCGGTTGCCTGCTCGGCGCGCTGGACGGGAAGGATCCCTTCGCGATGACCGACGCCGAACTGAACGAAGTTTTCCGCAGGGCAAACGTCTGCGGGGCGTTGACCACTACTGGTTTCGGCGCTATCGACGCGATACCATGTAAGTCCGTAATAGACGGATATCTCGGTTGAAACGGCATTTAACGTGAGAAAAAGGCGGCTTTTTTTGCTCCGTCGCCTTTTTTTGTGCGTTTCAAGCGGGCGGGCGCTTTACCCGTTTGACAAAACTGGGCGGCTGTGATAGAATTATATTCGCTGAAAGAGGCAGAATATGAAAGAGTATAAACTCAACTTCGAATTAGTGCCGGACGGGTGCTGGGCGGACAATTTAAGAACTCACCTGCCGAAGGGCGTATGGGATATCCTTCGCCGTAAAGTTTATGCGAAAAGCGGCGGGAAATGTGAGATTTGCGGGGCTTCCGCCCGCTATCTCGACGCGCACGAAAAGTGGAGTTACGACGAAAACAACAGGATACAGAAACTTGAAAAGGTTATGGCGGTGTGCCGCCCCTGCCACGAAGTTATACATATAAACCGAACTTTCCTGAAAGGCGACGAGGTAAAGGCGAGCGAGCATTTTATGAAGGTGAACGGCTGTAACTACGCGGAGTACCGCCGCGCCATGGGCGAGGCGAACGAGCGGCATAAAAGATTGAACGAAGTGGGCGAATGGCTTCTCGACGTGAGTTGGATAGACGGCTTTTTGAACGATTAACCCCTTAAATCACGCATTAACGCGATAAACGAAAGAATTGCGGGCATTTGCCGCAAAGGAGTAAAATTGAAAAGAGGAGTAAAAATTTTTCTTAAAATTTTGCAGATAATAGCCGGCGCGTTCATCTACGCGATAGGCACGGCTTTCCTTATCGATCCGTTCAACCTCGCCCCCGGCGGGGTAACGGGCATTGCGATAATTTTGAACAGGGCGTTTTCGCCCGTGGCAAACGTGCCGGTGGGCGTGTTCGTTTTCGTCCTCAACGTTCCGCTGCTTATAGTCGGGCTTATAAAATTCGGAAAGGAATTTCTCGTCAGCACGGTGTTCGGAACGGTAACGCTTTCCGCCCTTATAATGGGGTTGGAAAAACTTCGCGAACACCTCGTTGCCGCGGGATATACCTGGTTTATTATAAGCAACCCGCTGTTGGGCGCGCTCGTCGGCGGGGCGTTGATGGCGGTCGGTTTGGGCACGGTTTTCCGCGCGGGCGCCACCACGGGCGGCACGGATATCATTGTTAAATTGTTGCGGCTTAAATACAGATATTTACGGACGGGGCGAGTCTTTCTGTTTATAGACAGCACGATTTGCGTCGCTTCCCTTCCGGTAGTCGGCTGGCAGGTGGAAACGGTGCTTTACGCCCTTGTTTCAATGCTCGTGTGCAGTTTCGTTCTCGATATAGTTCTGTACGGCTTCGACGGGGCGAAACTTATCTATATTGTATCCGACAGGTCCGAGCGCATTGCAGCCCGTATTCTGAAAGAACTCGATATCGGCGCGACCTATCTCGAAGGGTTCGGCGCCTATACTATGGAGAAAAAGGAAGTTTTGATGTGCGTCGTTAAAAAGCATCTTTTCCCGAAGGTCAAGGACGTTGTAAAACAGGAAGATCCGCGCGCGTTTCTTATAGTGGCTTCCGCCAACGAAATATTCGGCGAGGGTTACAAAGACCATTTCAAGGAAGAATTATAAAGGGTATCAGACCTTTTACAAATTTGAAATAATGCCGTTTAACGTGAGAAAAAGGCGGCTTAATGAAAAATATCCGTTCGATGATCGAACGGATATTTTCGTTACAGGTCGTCAACGTCCTGCACGGGTTCTTCATATTTGCCGGCAAGATACGCGCCCGTGTAACTTCCGAGTACGTCGAAAGAAGATCTCATTTCGGAACCCTTCTTCTCCGCGCTCTTTTTACGCGCGCCTTTTTTGCGCGGAACTTTTTCCATTACTTGCAGTTTTTCGCAGAACGCGAACCGCAGTTTTGAGTCTTGCTTTCGGTCTTATTGCTTACGGCAGACTTGGAAGCGCTTTTCGTAGTAGCGGTATTCTTCGTGCTTTTGGTTTTCATTCGTCTTGTTACGCCTTGCCCCCGCTGGGGAAGCGAGGCGTTCTACCTCCTTCTGTAAATTATTTTGCCCCGTTATCATCGCGTTATTCAAACAAAAACTGTCAATGATTAGAAAAAGTATTAAAAACAGGTAAATACGTTTGCAAAATGGAAGCAAACATTGTAAAATATAAATAGATTTGTGCAAGTTGCACAAAACAAAAGGTGATCTATGGATAACGAACTGAAACATATCATAAAAGCGGTGAACGAAAAGACGGGCATAACTTTCAGCGCGGCGCCGTTCGGCAGCGAGGGGCTTCCTTCAGGGATAAAGTCCGGCAAGATAATGCAGAACGTCAACACGGGCAAGACCTATTTCAGTTTCGCCTTCCGCGGCGAAAATTACGTTGCGGCGGTTACGGGAGCGGACAAGGTCACGGCGAATTACGCCTACCTTTTAAGGGATCTGCTGGAAAATTCCGGCAGCGCGGACGTTTCGCTCGATATGAACGAATACCTGAAAAAAATACTGCTCGGGGATTGTTCCAAACTGCAGATACAGAAGTATCGCATAAAGTTCAATGTGCCCGATATCGCGTGTTATTCGCTCGTTTTGAGTTATCCGAAGGAGTACCGCGCGGAAGTGTTGAACGTTCTTGAAAGTTACTCGCCGAGCGCGCTCGACACGCCTATCGACACCGAGGACGGGAATTTCGTTTTCGTGAAGTTTCTCGACGCGAACGAGGGCGAGTATCATTCGCCGGGCGAGTTTGCGGAATTTCTCACGCAGTCGATGTTCGAGGAACTCGGCGTGAGCGTAACGGTGGGCGTAGGCACGGTGGCGCAGCGGCTAGACGATCTTCACGTATCTTATCAGCACGCTCTGACCGCGCTGAATATGAGCAAGGTGTTCAATTCCAAAGGAGCGGTGCATTCTTATAAGGAATACGTCCTCGTAAAGATGCTTGAGGATATACCCCGCGCCAAACTCGCCGAATACCTCGCCGTGCTCACGGGTGAGGAAGGGAAGGAGATATTCGACGATCCCGATATGGTGAACACCGCGGAAGAATTCCTCGAAAACAGCCTGAACGTCAGCGAGACCTCGCGCGAACTTTTTATGCACCGCAACACGCTTATGTACAGGCTTGACAAAATAGAGAAAGCCACGGGGCTTAATATAAAAAACTTTTCGGACGCGGTCACTTTCAGGCTGATCACGATTTTGAGCAAACTGTCCGGATAAAGAGGTAATTATGGAGAATGAAAAAAGTGAAAACAGGCTGTTAACCCGCGTTTTAGCGGGGATATTGTGCGCGTTCGCGCTCGTCGGAGTGTTCGTTCTCGGGTTCTTTTCAAGGCAATGGACGCTTCCTAAGGCGGTGCGCGAAGCGCAGAACGTGCTTGAGATAATAGAGAAGAACTACGTGGGGGATTTTGACGAGGATGAATTTATCCGTTCCGCCGTTCAGGGCTCGCTGGACAGGTATTCCGCGTATTACACGCCGAGCGATTACAGCCAGGTCACGCTCCACAGGGAAGGCGTTTCGCAAGGGGTGATAGGCGTAAGTTTTTATTCCGACAGCAACGTTATATATTCGGTGTCCGGCAATTCGCCTGCGGAGCACGCGGGAATTTCCGACGGCGGTAAGGTGGTGGGGATAAAACTCTCCGCGGAAGGGGAGTATACGCCCGTTGGAAGTTATTCCGAATTTTATTCCGTTTACGCTCAGGCGCGGCGTGGCGAAACTTTTTACCTTAAGATAGAATACGGCGGCGAGGTGAAAGAGTTCGCCGTGGCAAAGGGGAATTATATTGAATCTTACGTTTGGTATCAGGACGAAAACGGTTCGTATAACTGCGCGCTTGACGGGACGGAATGGAAACTTGTCGAAAGAGAAAAACCCCTTAAATCTCACATTAACGAGGGTTTTGCATATATAAAACTCTCGTCTTTCAACGGCGCGGCGGCAGAGCAGATGGAACTCGCGCTCGGAAAGATGAAGGAAAACGGAATAAAAAAACTCGTGCTCGATCTCCGCAACAACGGCGGCGGGTATATGGATATTCTTATAGAGATAGCGGGCCGCCTTATACCCGGCAAGGCTAAACAAGTTGTGTCGTCCGTCGTTTACAAGTCCGGCGCGAAGTACGAATTTTCCACCACGGCAAATCATTACGACGAATACGGATTCGAGAGGATATCCGTTCTCGGCAACGAGGGGACGGCGTCCGCATCGGAAGCGCTTATCGGCGCGATACTCGATTACGACGCGACGAACAACAAGAATATTGTCCGCGTGATTGTTTCCAAGGCGTCGGACGGCACGTTCAGAACTTACGGCAAGGGCATTATGCAGACGACCTTCGAACTTGCCGGCGGCAGCGCGATCAAACTTACGACCGCTAAAATTTACTGGCCGACGAGCGGCGTTTGCATTCACGGAACGGGCGTTACCCCCGATACGGACAGCCGCGTTACAGGCGTTGCCCCCGTGAGCGGTACGGACGCGGAACTCGAAGCGGCGATGAACTAATTGTTTGCAAAGTAGCGCGACAGCGCGTAATTTATTTCGTCGCCGGCGATGTCGGTGATGGGTTTAAGATAATTCGGCGCGGATGAAAATTCTTCCGCGCTTGTTTTTTGTGTAAAATTTTTCCCGCCGGTTTCGGCGGAAGTCGCGCCGAACGGGCGGGAGTTCATAAGCGCCGTTATCACGGGCAGTAATTTTTCGAAAGAGAAATTCCCCTTCGCAAGGTCGGAAAGGGCGCCGTTTTCGGAAAAAGCGGACGTAAGGTTTCCGTCTATACCGAGCATGGACAGCAACGGGGAGAGATTTTCCGCCGACAGGTTCCCGCTTTTCCCCCGAGACGATAACAGCATCAACAGCGCTATGGGCAAAATATTATTCATATGTTCTCCTCTTATAACATTATATTAAACGGGCGCATAAATATGTTAGTGAACTTCGGAGGTGTTGTATGAAGGATTTTAACAGTTACGCAAACGAGGCGCAAGGGAATGGCGGCGGACGGAAGGACGGTTACGGCGTTGACGTTACCGCACTCCTTAAATCGCTCGCCGGCAAATACGAGGGAGCCGACGAAAACGAGATGATCGCCGCGATACTCGACGAGGCGGAAAAGGGCAGAAAGAACGGAACCCTCACGGACGCCGACCTCGAAAACTTCGAGAGGACCGTATCGCCTATGCTCAACGAAACGCAGCGCAGAAAGTTGAGGAAGATAATTCACCATTTAATGAAGAAGTAGCCTTTTTCGCACATTATCGCGTCATTTCACGCAGGGCGGCGAGAAGGCGGGATATTTCCTTTTCGGTGTTTTCCGCCGAGAGGGAAACGCGCACCAAGCCGCTTTCCTTCGTGGAGAGGTATTCGTGCATAAGCGGGGCGCAATGGTACCCGCCGCGCACGGCTATATCGTACTTTTCGGAAAGTATTTCCGCGCACTCCTGCGAGGGCAACTTTTCAAGTGAAAACGCCGCGATCCCGCAAGGGTTGGGGCGGGAATACAATTTTATCCCATCGATCTCGCCGAGCGCGGAAATAAGATATTTCGTCAGCGAATAAATTTTCGCCGAGGACGCGTGCATGGCTGAATTTACGGCGAGCAGCCCCTCGTAAAGGGCGACTATCGCGGGCAGGTTCAGCGTTCCGCTCTCCAACCTTTCGGGGTAGTAATCGGGCTGTTCGGGAGAGAAACTGTCCGTTCCGGTCCCGCCGAAAGTCAGCGGGCGAACGGAACAATCGTCGGAGAGGAGCAAGGCGCCCGAACCCGTTATCCCGCCAAGCCCTTTATGCCCCGCAAGGCAAAGCGCGTCTATGCGGTCGCGCCGCATATCTATGTTTATATGCCCGCCGCTCTGCGCCCCGTCCACAAGGTAAATTATTTCGGGAAAGTCTCTTTTCAAACCTTCGCCCACGCCTCTCACGTCGGTAACGGAACCGGTGACGTTCGACGCGTGATTCGTAACCACAAGGCGGGTGTTTTTCTTTATAAACGGTTTTATATCTTTATATGAAATAAGCGGTTCCTGCGTGATATAGGCGGTTTTTTCCGGATAGACGACGGATACTTCCACCCCCTTTTCCCTTTCGAGAAAGTATAGGGGGCGAAGTACGGAATTGTGTTCCATGCAGGTTATTACCGCGTGGTCGCCAGCGCTTAGCACGCCGAAAATTGCGGTGTTCAACGCTTCCGTGCAGTTTTTGGTGAATATCACCCGTTCGGCGCTGCCGCACCCGAAAACTTCTTTCAGCAGGTTACGGCAACGGAAAACCGCCTCTCCGCCCGCCGCGGCGAGTTTATGCCCGCTGCGCGTGGGGTTTGCGCACAGATATTTTACCGCGGCGAACACGCTTTCGGCAACGCCGCGCGGTTTACTGCCGCCCGTGGCGGCGTTATCGAAATAAATCATAAAAACCCTCACAAAAATACTTCGGTCGTAATAATATATTAACGAGGGTATTTTTTTATTCTCGGAAGGTTCGGCGGAACTCCGTCAGGTCCTCCGCCGAAAAAGGGGGAAGGATTATGAACGAAATTTTAGCCGTATTCCGATCCCGTACCCAAACCCGTATTTTTGCCGAGGCGATGCGCGAGAGCGGCGTTCGCTGTCAGGTTGTGCAAACGCCCGCGGAAGCGCGGATAGGTTGCGGTATCTCCGCGAAGTTTTTTGCCCGCGATAAGCGTCGTGCTGAAGCGATAATACGCGGCTACAGGCTCAACAGTTTCAACGGGTTTTACGAGGTTTTCAGAATAACCGGAAGAACGGCGGTAAAAAAGATATTTTAATAAAAAATCGGGCGTACCCGCCAAGCGGCAGGCACGCCCGAATCGCTGTTTTTGTGAGAAAAACGGGACTTATGAATTAATTTTATCAAAGAATTTTAATAAGGTTCATCACGAGGTCGGTATATACCCTCGAGGCCTCGTAAACGGTCGCCTCGAATTCCGCCGCCCCGCCTTCGCCGTCGGAAACGGCTTTTACCATAAGGCAGGGAACGCCGTTTGCGTGGCAGGTTAAGGCTATGCCCGCCGCTTCCATTTCGCATACGTCCGCATTAAAAGTTTCGCGCAGGTAGGATTTGAAGTTTTTATCCTCTACGAATTTATTGCCGGAGGCGCATATCACCTGCTCGAGCGAGGGGTTTATTGAAAGCGCCGCGCGGATAAGATCTTCGTCGGTCGGAATTATAACGGACGGAAGAAAATCGTATTTGCCCGCTTCGCAGCCGTCGAGCGCGGAAGTATCGAATTCGTAGTGGGCAACGCCTTTTACAAGTACGGTTTTCTTAAGCGAGTGGCTCGGTTTCAGGCTGCCGCAAACGCCGAAGTTTATTATCGCTTCCACCCCGTAGGCGGAAATAAGGCGTTGCGCCGCTCCGGCCGCTAAAATTTCGCCCACGCCGCTCTCCGAAAGGTATATCTCCTTATCTCCGTATTCCGTATAAAGTATCTTTTTGCCGTACCTGTCGGTTATTTCTTTAAGTTCGCCCGTCTTTTCGAGAAGGGCGTTCAGTTCGCCGTTCATCGCGGCTATCAATCCTATTTTTTTCATAATTTCTAATCGTTTACCTGCCTTCCGATAGTAAGCGCGAGGACGGCTTTCTGCACGTGAAGTAAATTTTCCGCCATATCGAGCATAGCCGACTTCGGCCCGTCGCACACGGCGGCTTCGGCTTCCCTCTGTCTGTTCACGGGGATGGGGTGAAGGAATACGGAATTCGGGGCGGTCAGATCCATAACGTCCTCGGTTATGAAGTAATCGTCGCCGAGGTCGTCGCCCGCCGTTCTGAAAACCGCGCAGCAATCTTTCAGTCCGGCGTACATATCGTCAAAAACCTTAAGCGGGGCGTATATCGCGGCGGCGTTCACATCGTCGTCGTCGGGGTGGCAGTTTTCGGGGCCGATAGCGTTCACCTTCATTCCGCACTTCACGGCGGCCTGTAAAATAAAGTTATGCGCGCGCATATCTCCCACTATGCCGATGGGAACGTCCTTTAACTTTCCGAACTTTTCCCAGCAAGTGAGCATCGCGGCGAGCGCAACGCACGGGCCGGTGTGGCCGTGGGCGCTTATCACGGGGAAAGGGGCGTTGGCGCTTATTATCTTCGCGTCGCTCTCTTCCTCGGTGTTCACCACTATTCCGTCCACGCCGTAACGTTCTATCGCGGGCAGAAAGTCCGCATCGAGGGCGAGCGCCTCTATCTGCGTGCCGACGAGCGGCATCGTTATCGCCGTGCCGCAAAGTTGTTTAACGGCTATCTCGAAGGCGATGCGTATTCCGGAAAAGGCGTTTTTTGTTACGAGCAGAACTTCTTTGCCGAAAAGCGCCGTCTGCCTTTCGCCGACCTGCTGTTTCATTTTGAGAAGGCGGGCGGTGTAGAGTATCTCGTAAATTTCTTCCGCGGAATATCCTTCCAGCCCGTAAAGGCTTCTTCCCGTCAGTCCGCCGTATTTAGGCGTATAATTGTTTATATCCATAATAAACTCCCGAAAAGGATCTTATTAAACATTATACCAAACGGAAAGGCTTTTCCGCAAGCGTTTTTCGGCCGAAAGAGTTATTTTGCGTCGGGGCGCGGTCGCCTTCGGCGGCTATAAGAGAGGGGAGAACGCCCGCGGCGGCGTAAAATGTTGCGCGGCGACAGTAAAACCGCCTGTAGTTTCCTTGACAAGCGCGAAGGAATTTGGTAAAATAAAAAAGCAATTCAAAGATCCTTATGACTGACGGAAAAACGTGAGTAAACACGATGGAGTGAGGATTGATTATATGCCGACCGTCTGGGCTCACCCGATACACCGAACGAGGATCTTATTTCCGTTCGGATCATAGGTAGCCCTTTTTTGTTTTCTTTCGGAGGTTTTATGGTTAAAAAAGTTGGTATAATTATGGGCAGCGACAGCGATCTGCCCGTCGTCAAAAAGGCGATAGACACCCTCGCTTCTCTCGGCATCCCCTATGAAGTTCACGTATATTCCGCGCACAGAACGCCGGAAGAAGCCGCCTTTTTCGCGGAAAAAGCGAGGGAGAACGGCTTCGGAGCGATAATTGCGGCGGCGGGAATGGCTGCGCACCTCGCGGGCGCTTTAGCCGCGCGGACTACGCTCCCCGTCGTCGGGATACCTTGCAGTTCAAACGTACTCGAAGGCGTTGACGCCCTCTTATCGACCGTGCAGATGCCGAGCGGGATCCCCGTGGCAACGGTCGCCGTAAACGGGGGTGTGAACGCCGCTTTACTTTGCGCGGAAATACTTGCCGTGTCGGACGGAGCCCTTGCGGAAAAACTCGACGCGAGGAGAAGGGAAGCCGCCGCCGTCGTTTTGGAAAAGAACGCCGCCGTAGAAGCGGAATTCAACAAATGAATTAAATTTTTTCAACATACAAGGAGAACGCTATGGGAGGCTTTTTCGGCATCACTTCGAGGAAGGATTGCGTCAAGGACGTATTCTTCGGCACAGACTATCATTCGCATCTCGGTATGCATCGCGGCGGCATCGCCGTGTTCGATCGGGAAATAGGACTTCAGCGTGAGATACACAATATAGAAAACTCGCCGTTCCGCACCAAATTCGAACGGGTTTTCAACGAGATGAAGGGCACTTCCGCCATCGGTTGCATAAGCGACGCCGATCCGCAGCCCCTGCTTATCCGTTCCCGCCTCGGCGCTTACGCTATAGGCGTTACGGGGATTATCAACAACAGGCAAAAACTTATCGACAAATATCTTTCGGCCGGAGTGTATTTCGACGCGATGACCGGCGGCAACGTGAACAACGTTGAACTTATCGCGGCGATGATAAACAAAAAGGGGAGTTATGCCGAGGGGATAGCCTTAGCCCAAAGGGAAATAGAGGGCACCGCGTCTATCCTTATAATGAAGGACGACGGTACGCTTATAGCCGCGCGCGACCGTTTGGGAAGAATACCCGTTATAATGGGCAAAAACGAGGACGGTTACTGCGTTGCGTTCGAATCTTTCGCCTATCGCAAACTCGGTTACGAGGACGAGAAAGAACTCGGCCCCGGCGAGATAGTGGAAATAACCCCGGAAGGCTACACGCAACTTCTCGCGCCCGGCAAAAAGATGCGTATTTGTTCGTTTTTGTGGACTTATTACGGTTACCCCACTTCCGCTTACGAGGGAGTGAACGTAGAGGTAATGCGGGTGAAGAACGGCGCGCTCCTTGCAAAGCAGGATAAAAAACTCGGCAAGGCGGGAGATATAGATTACGTCGGCGGAGTGCCGGATTCGGGTACACCGCACGCGATAGGTTACGCCAACGAGAGCGGGATACCTTTCGCTCGCCCGTATATAAAATACACGCCCACCTGGTCGCGCAGTTTTACCCCCGCCGAACAGAGCGACCGCAACAAGATTGCCAAAATGAAACAGATACCCGTGCGCGAACTTATCCACGGAAAGAAACTTCTCTTCGTTGACGACAGCATAGTGCGCGGCACGCAACTTAAGGAAACGGTGGAATTTCTCTATAACAACGGTGCCGAAGCGGTACATATGCGTTCCGCCTGCCCGCCGATAATGTACGGTTGCAAATACCTCAACTTCTCGCGGGTCACGAACGACTTCGAACTGATAACGAGGCGGGTGATCGTGGAACTCGAGGGCGAAGAAGGTCTTAAATATCTTGACGAATACAGCGACGCAAATACCGAACGCGGCAAAAACCTTCGTGAAGCCATCTGCAAAAAATTCAATTTCACCTCTCTCGAATTTCAATCCCTCGATAATCTCATCAAGGCGATAGGTATAGACAAATGTAACCTATGCACTTATTGCTGGAACGGCAAGGACTGAAGAAACATTTATCCCGTGATGCTTCGTTCCGAGTTGTTTTCAGACATTCCTGCGACCGAAAAGGTCGCTCCCTGCCTGAAAACGCCTCGCGCCTCGCCTGACGGGCAACTGTTTCTTCAGTAGTCGGCGTTTATCCCGTGATGCTTCGTTCCGTGAAAAATTACGACATTCCTGCGTACGCTGCGGTACGCCCCCTGCCGTAATTTTCCCCGCGCCATGTCTCGCGGGCAACTGTTCCTTCAGTAGTCGGCGGGTATCCCGCGATAAATTACGGCGTTCGACCTGAATAAAAAAAGATAATAACTCAAGGAGTTTACAATAAAACCATGAATGAAAAATCCAAATCGGAATCCTACGCGGCGGCGGGCGTTGATATTACCGCCGGCTACAGGGCCGTGGAACTGATGAAAAAGCACGTCGCGCGCACCATGACCGGCGGGAAAACCTGCGATATAGGCGGTTTCGGCGGTCTTTTCGCGCTCGATCTCACGGGGTATAAAAATCCCGTTCTGGTATCGGGTACGGACGGCGTAGGCACGAAACTAAAACTCGCTTTCCTTATGGACAAGCACGATACCGTGGGTATAGACTGCGTGGCTATGTGCGTGAACGACGTTATATGCTGCGGGGCGAAGCCGCTGTTCTTTCTCGACTATATCGCCTGCGGCAAGAATTACCCCGAGAAGATAGCCTCTATAGTTTCCGGCGTGGCGGAAGGTTGCGTTCAGTCCGGCAGCGAACTTATCGGCGGCGAGACCGCGGAAATGCCCGGCTTTTACCCCGTGGACGAATACGACCTCGCCGGTTTTTCCGTAGGCATAGTCGATAGGGACAAGGTTATAAATAAGGAAGATATGAAGGCGGGCGACGTGATGATAGCCCTTCCGTCGTCCGGCGTTCACAGCAACGGTTTTTCCCTCGTGAGAAAGGTTTTCGACGTGGAAAACGCAGACCTTACTTCCCCCGTTGCGGAACTCGGCGGCAAGTCGCTCGGAGAAACCTTGCTTACCCCCACCAAAATATACGTAAAGCCCATGCTCGCGCTTTTCGACAAGGTGAAAGTAAAGGG
>JAFTDZ010000283.1 GCA_017453885.1 Clostridia bacterium | reverse complement strand
GGGGAACGGCAACCGTCCCCTTTACGCCGTAACTTCCGTCGTCCGTCGCGACCGTCACGGGCGTTTCGTTGCGGCGGAAATCGTCTTCCGCAATCACCGCGGCGGCGTTTCTGAATCCGCACACCGCTTTGGCGCTCGCCCCGTAATACGAGGAGAGGAAAACCATCGGCGGCACCCCTAAACCGCCTCCCGCGAGCAAAACTTTTTTATCCTTGCCGAGCAAGGTGAAGCCTTTGCCGAGCGGGCCGGAAACGTCGAGGCAAGAACCTTCCGAACAGGCGGAAAGTTCTCTCGTCCCTTCGCCTTTTATGGCGAATATTATGCGAAAAAGGCCGTTTTTTGTATCCGCGGAACAAATGGATATCGGCCTGCGGAGAGCGTGCCCGCGTACCGCTATATGAACGAACTGCCCCGGTTCGGCCGCGCGCGCGATATTCGGGGCGAGAACGGTGAAGGCGTAAACGTCCTTCGCGAGGTTTTCCTTTTTTACGAGGGGGAACAGCCCCTGCGTATATGCGTTTTCCATAGTGCCTCCTTATCTTCGGATATTATTATTGACGAATTTACACGTAAATAAAATACCTAAAATTTTCGCCGTAAAGCGTTTCGCCTTGACTTTTCGATATAATTGTACTATAATATCGAAAAAAAGTCAAATCGGAAAACTTTTGGGTATTCCGACTGAAACGGAGGTTTTTATTATGAAAAGATCGGGAATTTTCGCCGCGGTCCTTGCGGCGGTGTGCGTCGCCCTGTCGCTGCTCGGCGGGTGCGACTTGACGAGGAAACTTCAGGGAGCGGAAGTGAATTTCCGCAAAAAGGTGGAAAACGCCGAAGAATTGTCGTTTGACCTTTTTCTTACCGTAACCGACGAGGGCGGAACGAGCAGCATAGATCTGGCTTGCTATATGAAGGGCGAAGAATACGCCTACGTGTTCGGCGATCCGGATAATTCGGGCGCGCAATACCGCAAACTTTATGCGGACGGCAAACTTTACGAGTTTATGGCCAAAACGGTTTTAACTGCGAAAACGGGCACTTATTACATCGAAGAAGGCGTTGACGTATCCGCCGACGAGAACGTTTTGTACTGGGTGCGCAAAAATATAATGCTTGCGTCCTACGCCGCGCTTATAACCGCGGGCAAGAAGGAGACCGACGGCGACAAGACCGTTTACCGCTACGATTTTACTTACGGCGGCAACGACTACAGCCTGTGGTACGACGACGAAAATATGACGAGGATAACCGCCGTGTTCCGCTCGACCGACGACGAGGGTAAAGTTTACACCGAAACTTACGACGCGAAGTTTTCCGATTATCTTTTCGAGGGAGTTTCCGCCGAGCCTTTCAAGCGCCCCGCAGAACTTAACGGCGCTTATATTGAAAGCCCCGTTTCCTTCGAGACCTGGATGTCGATAATGGATAAATTCGGCGGCAAGGCCGGGAAGTGGCTTGAGTAAAATAACGGATAATGTGTGTTTTACAGGGGTAATTTTATGAAAAAGATTTTTCTTGCCACTGCCGTCACGGCGTTTTGTTTCTCGTTTTTATCTGCGGGTTGCGCCAAGGCGAACGACGGCGAAAGTGGCGGAGCGCGGATGGCGGCAAAAGAAATATATATATCCGTCGGCGGAGAAAAACTCAAGGCGGAACTATATGATACGGCTGCGGCGGCCGCTCTTCTCGAACTGCTTGAAAAAGGCAGGCTTGTATATTACGCCGACGATTACGGCGGTTTCGAAAAGGTGGGAGATTTAGGCGTTTCGCTGCCGAAAAGCGACGTTCGCGTAACTTCCGCGCCGGGCGATATATTTTTGTACCAAGGGAACAAACTGTGCGTTTTTGTGGGAAATAATGCGTATTCTTATACGAAGATAGGCAAAATAACCGGAGTTGACGAGGAATTTCTGCAGTCGTTTTTGAAAATAGGAGAGGGGCGCGTCGAGATAACTTTGAGCCTTGACTGAACAATTCGGACTGAAAAAAACGGAAAATTTCCGTTTTGAGGATTTTTATAATGGACTTTATCGAAAACAAAAATTTTCCGTGCGAGAGGGCGTTGTACGCCGTGAACGGCGTCACGCTGAAAAACTGCTCGTTCGACGGTGAGGAAGACGGCGAATCCGCCCTTAAAGAGGCGAAGAACATTCGCCTTTACGGTTGTTATATGAACCTTCGTTATCCGCTTTGGCACGACGACGGGGTTGAGATCGAAAACACGGTGATGACCGACAAGTGCCGCGCGGCGCTGTGGTATTCAAACGGGGTAACGGTCGGAAATTCTTCTCTCGGCGGCATAAAAGCCCTGCGCGAGTGCCAAGACGTGAATATAGAAAATTCAAAGATAGTTTCCGCCGAATTCGGTTGGAGATGCCGTGGCGTGACACTTAAAAACAGCGAGGCGGAGAGCGAATACTTTTTCTTTGAAACCCGAGATCTGACGCTTTCGGAAGTGAAGTTCAAGGGTAAATATTCCTTTCAATATACCGAAAACGTTGTGGCGGAAAACTGCGTTCTCGACACGAAGGATGCTTTCTGGCACGCGAAAAACGTTACGGTGAAAAATTCCGTGGTGAAGGGAGAATACCTTGCCTGGTATTCGGAAGACCTCACTTTTATCAACTGTAAAATTTCCGGAACGCAACCGCTGTGCTATTGTAAAAACCTGAAACTTATCGACTGCGAGATGACCGATACCGACCTGTCCTTCGAATATTCGGACGTGCATGCCGATATAAAAGGAAAAATTGTTTCCGTAAAAAACCCGAGGAGCGGCAGGATAGTTGCCGACGGTTACGGCGAGATCATTCTGACCGACGACAGCGTTTACG
>JAFTDZ010000282.1 GCA_017453885.1 Clostridia bacterium | reverse complement strand
GAAAACGGGAGTAAGTTTCGGAAGGTATCTCGCAACGGGAAATATTGAAGTTTCGGCGGAATTCACAAACGAAAAGACCGCGGTAACGCTTAAAAATAATTCGGCGGTAACGGTAACGAGAGAAATGCGTGTTCGCGTATCTTACGGCTGCGGCGCGGCAATATATAACGGTGAAGAGTATCCGATAAAAGACGGCTGTTTTGCAATTATCCCCGTAACGCTCGCCGCGGGCGAAACGCTTGAAATGGAAGTCACGGGCATTGAAAAAGACGTTGAGATAGCAAATTTCCACGTGATATTCCCCGTTGACGGATCGGATAAGATTCGCCCCGAAAACGTTATTTTCCATTGGTCAAGATCGGATACCGCCGCGGAATATAAATTGGTCATCTCGAAAAACGGCGATCTTTCGGATCCCGTCTTCGTTATAGATATGAGACAAAAGACGCTTTATTACCCTACGGTCGAGCGCGATCATATCGATCTTGAAGAAGGCGTTACCTATTATTGGGCGGTTTACGGCGTTAAAGGCGGCAAAGAGGTTATTGCGGACGACGGCATTTGTTCGTTTACGGTCAAGAAGGCGGAAAAGTAATTGCGGGAGTTGAGAAGGTTTCGTCTGCCGTAACTTCGGGAACGAGTAATTCGTCGGGCATTGTACGCTGCAAATTATTCGTAATACCGCAAATACGACAATAGCCGCCGAATAAACGGCGGCGTTGCGACATTTGGAAATTTGACAAAAAAACATATTGTGCAAAAATCCTAAACAACTTGTGTTTTTTTCCTATTGACTTATCATTCGTTTGGGTTTATGATTAAAATGCCTTGAAAGGCATATAAAATAAAAGGGGGTACCCGAATTTGAAAAAGATCATTTTGGCAATGCTTTGTTGCTGCCTGATCCTTTTCGGTTCGTTCGGCGCGGCGTGCGCTTTGTTTGAAAAGAACGAACCCGAAGATCAGACGGAAGCGAGCATAGATTTTACCGAGAAAGACTGGGTAAATCAAAAAGGCGAATGGAAATTTAAGGATAAGATCCTCACGCAGACGGCAGAGGGAAACGCCAACCGCATTCTCCTCAACAAGGTCGAAGATCAGAACTATCTCGACGTGAGCGTTGACGTAAAATTTTCTTCTTCCTCTATAGAGGGCGGCATAGAATTCCGAGCCGATTACGTTTTCGATAACACGCAGAAACTTGCTTTCGTTATCAACAAGGAAACGAACGTGGCGGGCGTATATTATCTCTCCGCGGCGAGGAGCGTAGCGGACAGAAAACCGTTTACGGTGAAGACCGACAAGTGGTACAATCTGCGCGTGAAATTGTCCGGCGTCAACGCCGAATTTTATATTGACGGAACGTTGTGGCAGACGCGTAACGATATTTCTCTGAAGAAAAACAGCCCGTATATCGCGCTTATAACGAATGACGGGGGCGTTTCCTTCAGGAATTTTTCATACGATACGAAAGCGGACGAAAGTTATTCCTGGCAGGAACTTGTAGCCGCGGCGAACGTTGAAAAATCCGGTTACGATAGATTTAATTCATCTAAATTCGAATATCCTTATATAGGTCTTGGCAGAACCACGATGCTCGTAAACCCCTACGGTTTTATCGACAGGGAAGCGAATAGACCGGGGCAGACTTCTTATGTATATAAAAACGATCCCGCGCTGATATACGATTACTGGTGGGACGACACAATAAAAGTAACGCCGTTTACGTTCGGCGGCGGCTATACGGTAAACGGCAGGGTTTACGACGGAAAAGTTACCGACGACGGCAAGACCGCTTATTCTCAACTTATTGACGTTTCGACGGGTAAGCTCACCACGTCGCTTACGCTCGATGTAAACGGAAAATACGTCAATTCCGTAAGGGAAACGGTAGTGGATAAAAACGGTGTGGTAGCGTATAAAATAACTAACGACGCCACATACGATTTCGTGTTCGACGTTGAAACCGAAAAAGGTTTCGGTAAAGGAGTTTATACCGCTATAGACGGCGGATTCGTGATAGAGAGCGTTTTGAGAAAAGACGCCCAAAACAAAGGTTATCTCGCGATTCGCGCCGTTTCCGAAAACGGATTTACCGTTGACGCGGAGAACGGGACCATAACCTTCAAGGCAACTCAAAAACCTATTTATATATATCTTTCGCCTTCGTCCACGCTGGACGAGGGAACGGGAGCGAAGGCCGCGGCAACCGAGAGGGCGAAAGCCGCCGACTTTAACACCGCCGTTGCGGAAGGCGAGGAAATTTACGGCGATATATATTCGCGTTCGCAGATATCGATTCCCGATAAAGGCATGGGAGTGTGGTATGTACGTTCGCTGTTCTATAACGTCGTTTCAATGTACGGCGCGCGCGTTCCCGTCGGGTGCTACGGAAGTAACCCGGACGGTTTCTTTGGCAACGTGTGTTTCGAATTCGATATAATGTTCCAGCAACTTGCAATGCTCTATCTTAACCAGACGGAACTTTCCGGCAGTACGGTCGACTGGATAAAGAATATTAAGGAAAAGGCTAACGAACTTGCCGCCAACGGCTATACCGACCGTTACGGAAATACTCTTCCCGAACTTATCGATGACGGTTATCTGTTCGCTTGGCTTATGGGGTACGACGGATCGCCCGCGCATGGCGAAGAAGTGGGGCACGAACGCGGTTGGATGAGTTTGTTCTCCGGCGCGAACGTCGCTCTCGCGGTTCTGAAGCAAGCCGAATACACCGACGGCGATCTCGTCGAGGCAAAGGATATTCTGGCAGGTCAACTCCGCGTGCAGTTGTCTTTCTTCGAATATTCCGAGGATCACGACTGGTACTGGCATAAAGGCGTGTGGACG
>JAFTDZ010000281.1 GCA_017453885.1 Clostridia bacterium | reverse complement strand
CGCGCGGCGAATACGTTCTTTTGGTAGAGGGAGAAAAGGAGAAAAAATCGTTTGGCGACCTCACGCCGGAAGAACATCTTGAAAAGTATATAAGCGGCGGAATGGATAAAAAGGACGCCGTAAAACTCGTTGCAAAAGAGCGCGGCGTTAGCCGTAACGAAATATACAAACTCACAGTAAAGGGCGGCGAATAATATCAATTACCCGCCTTTTTCTCACATTATCGCGGAAAAATCAAAAAACGTTCGGGTTATTTTTTCTTTCCGAAGATCCTTTCCGCGCTCCTCTCGTGGGCGTTCAATATGCCGAGCATGACTTCCGCCCCGCGATAATTCGGCTGCTTTGCGGGGAGAATTGTTTTTTCTTCATCTCCGTCCTCGGCGAAAACGGTTTGAGTTCCGGGGCTGTTTTCCGGCGGTATATTTGCCGGAGAGGAGTTTTCTTCGCGGCGTTCCGTTTTTGAAAACGACCGCATTGAAAAAAATTTTTTCATCTTCTTATGCCTTTGCCGCAATTTCCGCAGTAAAAATTTGACAAACGGCGGGAAAACGGCTGAAAAACGATTGATTATTTTTTATTTATAGTGTATAATACTTGAGTATATTATCGCGGAATATATTTATTTATACGCGATAGACCAAGCAAAAATTCCCCTGCGCTTTTCGCGGCGGGGAAGAAAGGAGTTTTTTATGGGCAAAAAAATAATTGCGGCATTAGCGCTCGTTCTGTGCTTTTTGCTGGCTTTCGCCGGATGCGAGGGGACCGTCAGTACGGAGAAGATATCCAAAGACGGGAGCGCGTCGAACGTTTCGTCCAACGGCGGCTTTTTAGCCGAAACGGGCGATTACGTTTACTTCATCAACGGCAGCGAAGTTTACACGGCGGATAATACCGCGGGCAAAGTTGATAAGGGCTCGCTTGTAAGGGTGAAAAAGAGCGAACTCGCCAAAGGGGCGAAGGCGGAGAAGGAAACGGTCGTTTCCAAACTTCTCTCCACGGGCGATCATTCCGCGGGCATAGCGATCTACAATGAAAAAATTTATTACGCCACGCCGAGCAACGTAAAGAGCAAGACGGGTAACGTTCAGAACACTGACATCAAGTTCTGCTACGTTTCTACCGACGGTACCGGAAATAAGGAATTCGCCACTTCCGCGGGAGATAATTCCACGGCGTACAGATTCGTTCAGGCGGGCGGAAAGGTTTACGTGGTTTACGTAGGCAGCGAAACGGTTACCGAAAACGGCAGCGATACGACCAAAAACTATATTTACGTCGTTTCCGACGAGGGCAAAACCGTTGCCAAAGAGGAATATTCCGCTTATATTTTCGATAAAAACGTCGACGGAAAATACGTTTACTTCACCAGGAGCGTAAACAACGAAACGCTCGGCTCCACCGAAAGTTTCAACGAAGTTTACCGCCTGGAGATCGGCGCGGAAAACGCCGAAAAGATACTTTACGGCGCCGGTTCCAACAGGAATACCGACGAAGTAAAATACGACGGCAAGGGCATTCAGGGCGTTACCTTCGCTTTGGTCGCCGCCGAGAACGGAAACGTTTATTATTCGGTAACGTATGTCGATACTTCCGTTACCACCGTTACTTATTACGCTTTCCTCGGCGAAGATCTTGACGCGGACGCGGAAGAGAATTATAAAAACGCCACGGTAATGACGCACGGCGGTTCGTCCACCGTTTTCGCCGCGACGAGCGTTTACCTTAACCCCGAATGTATAATATATATCGACGCGAACAAGGGGCTTTGCTCCTATAACTACACGCTTGACGACGATTATAACGCCTACTTCGGCATTGACGTGGAAAACGATTCCGACGATATAAAGGCGGCAACGCTTGCATATATCACGGACGAATATATCTATTGCCAGAACGGCGGCGTATATTACAGAATGAAATATACTTACGAAGCGAGCGCCGCGGATAATTCTTCCGCTCTCACGGCAGAGAAAGAGACTAAAGTTTCGCCCGTTACCTTCTCCACCGCCTGGTACGCGCCCGAAATCGTAAAGGCAGGGGGAAAGGAATACGTTCTCGGCACTCTTTCCGGCAGCGATTATTACGATTACGTTTTCGCCTTCGAGGTAGTTGACGGTGAAACGCTTGAAAAGAACGCCCTCGAAATAGACGAAGTAAAGGCTTATTTAGAAGAAACCTATACCGACGAGGAAAAACTCGCCGACGTAAAGAAAGGGCTTGAAGATACCGATTATGCCGCATTCCTCACCGGAACCTCCAAAGACAACGTGTATTATATCTGGACGAAGGTCGCTTCCAAACTCGGCGCCGACGCGCAGAAAACCGTTGACGATCACCTTAAAACCACTTACGATTCGTCGTCGGATGCTTCGTCGTCCTCTACGGAGAGCGGCTGTTCTTCCGCGATGGGCGCGGGCGCTCTCGCGGGCGTTGCGGTAATTGCCCTCGCGGGAATATTCCTCGGTAAAAAACGCGCTTAAGCGTTAAAATAATAAACAAAAGGAGAAAACCGAAATGTCCAAATTTGCAAAAGAATTCAAAGCGTTCATAACACGCGGAAACGTTCTCGATATGGCCGTAGGCGTAATTATAGGCGGCGCATTTTCCGCGATAGTTACCGCGCTTACAAACCATATTCTGATGCCGGTCATCAACTGGTTCCTGCTCTTAATAACCGGCGGGAACGGGCTTGACAGCATTTACACTTACCTCAACAAAGCCTATCAGGTTGACGAGGCAGGCAACGCCGTTCTGGTGAACGGTGAAAAGGTGGTTGACGTAGCGAACTCCATATATATCGACTGGGGCGCGTTCATCACCGCCATAATCAACTTTATACTTATCGCGCTCGTTCTTTTCCTTATTATAAAGGCTTTCAACAAGGCGCACGAAGCGGCGGACAACGCCCGTTGCGGATTCTCTCAGGAAGAATACAAAAAACTCGTTAAAGAGGGAAAGAGCCCGAAGGAAATTCGCGAACTCGCCGCGAAGCGCGATCTCGAGGCCGCGGAAGCCGCGAAGAAAGCCGAAGAAGAAGCCGCCGCAAAAGCCGCGGAGCCGTCCTCTACGGATAAACTTTTAATGGAAATACGCGACAGTCTGAAGAACAGATAATAAGTTTTTCAAAAAACAGGAAAAGCCCCGTTTATCCGCGATAAACGGGGCTTTCGGTATTTAATTCAAGCGAATTATACGGCTATGCGCAGTCGGGGAATCCGGAAATTATCGGTATAACAGCCAGATTTCTCCGCTCGCTTCGCTCGGTCGAAATGACGGGGAGAAGAAGGCTCGGTCGAAAATTACTTTTACGTCATTCCGAGCGCAGTCGAGGAATCCGGAAATTACCGGTATAACAGCCGGATTTCTCCGCTCGCT
>JAFTDZ010000035.1 GCA_017453885.1 Clostridia bacterium | reverse complement strand
GCTTCCTGCCGTATGCCCGTCAACTGTTTCGTTCGCGCGGTATCGGTTTTCAGTTGCACGAGCGACGGCGTACATTCGGTCACCGTGTGCCCGCATAATTCCGCAAGCGCGTAGCCGGATCCGTCCGTCCCGAACTGTTTCTGACATTTGCCGCCCGCCGCCAGCACTACGTGTTCGGCTATTATTTTTTCTCCGCCTTTCGCGGTGATCACCGCGGCGGTTTTACCGAATTTGATATCCACGGCCTCGAATTCAGTTCTCACTTCCGCGCGGTTATTTTCCAGCCGTTCGCGAATAAGGTCGAGAACGGACGACGCCTGAAAGGAAGCGGGATAAATTCTCCCCTTATCCGCCACGGTCAAAGCGCCGAGGGAACTTAAAAGTTTTACCGTTTCGGCATTACCGAAACGTTTCAGCGAACCGCGGACGAAAGCGGGCGCGTCGCCTTCCTGCGAATGGTAATTATCCGCAGAGAGGTTTTCGTTGGTGAAATTTCCCCTGCCGTTGCCCGTTACCGTTATTTTTTTACCGACGCGGCCGAGCCTTTCAAGCACAATTACGTCCTGCCCGAAAGCGCCGGAAAGCATCACCGCAGCCGCAAGCCCCGAAGCCCCGCCGCCTATTATCGCCGCCTTATAGATTCTGTTCATACGGTCACCTCGGAATAATTTTAACACATTTTTAATTTTATTTCCACCCTATGGGGAATATATTTGACTATTTTTTCAGAATATATTAAAATTTTTATAGAGAACTTCTTACGGAGTATATAATGGATAAAATAAAAGAATACCTCTCCTCAAACCCGCAGTACGTCACCGCGCTTATCGTCACAGCCGTTGTTTTACTCGCAGCGTGCCTGCTCGGTTACTTTATAAAAAAATACGATCTTCTCCGCTTTATGGACGGGTGGTTCAAGAAAAAGAATAAACCGGACGAAATTACCGACGGTGACGATCTGCCCGAAGAGGACGCCGGTGAATTTGCCGGCGATCAAGGCGGCGCAGAACAGGATACCGTGGAAAAAACGGAGCGGCAACCCGAACCCGAGCGGCAGGATTTTACGGACGAGGTCAGGGAAGAAACGGACGGCGAAGATATTTCAGACCGGCCGCAAAACAGCGACAGGTTTTCGGAACTTATAAAAAAATCGCTCGAGAGCGAAAAGACGAGCGATTACGATGAAGACAAATACTTCACCCCTCCGCGCGAAACTCCGAAAAAGCAGGAAAAGGAACACATTGAAATTCCGCCCGCCGAAGAAACGGAGCAACCGCCCGAACCCGAATACGAGGGCAAGTGGAGAATAATGCGCAGCGGCAACACGTACGTTGCCGAACTTCATAACGACGCGGACGTTCTCCTTCTGCGTTCCGACCATTATTCCCTGATCAGCGGGGCGAAAAACGCTATTGAAAACCTGAAAAAAAACGTTAAAGGCAACAACTTCACCATAGCGGTGAAAGGCGGAAAATTCTTCTTCAAACTCTTTTCACCGTCGGGCAGGCTTATCTGTCAGGGCGAACCGTGCGCCACCCGCAACGAATGCAAGGCGCGCATTGAAGAAGTAAAGCGCTTAGCCTTTAAGGCCGAAATAGTGAGAGGTTGAACGAACGGATACTTGAATACGTAAAGTTTCCGCTTTGCGGCAAGCGTAAATATTATATAATGATAGAACGATAGCATACGAAAAGCCCGCGGGAAGATCCGCGGGCTTAATGTTTGCTTTTTGATATTTACGCAAGATATTCGAAGTTCGGCCAGAACATATTGATCACGGTTATTATTATCTTCGTAATGCCGTTATCTCTGAACAAGTCGCCAAGCAGTTTGTTGAGCGGGTTGTAATCGAGGAACAATTTAGTAACGAACGTGCTGTCTTTGGAAAGTATCGTATATACGTCATACTCCGTGCCTTCGAGCGAGGACATCGCCGCGAACGCCACGAAAAGTATCGCCACCCACAGGATAAGATTGATAAACAAACCCAAGATCCTGTCGGCAATTATCTTCTTCGTCTTACGGCTGTAAACTATCCTGTTCAGGAAATAGTCCCCAACGATAAACGAAACGATGAACATTACCACGAAGGCTATCGCCACGTACAAAACGCCGGATTCCATCGCGTTGGAAAAATCCCCGCTGTTTACCATATCGGTTATCATTTCCATATCGGCAAGTTTCAGCCATATGATAGCCATGCCGGCAAGAGCGCCGAGACCGAGGCAAAGTATCAGTTCGACAAAACGGAGAACCGTTTTAAGTATCCCTTTGAAAAACCCTATTACTGCGGCGAGAGCCAGAACAGCAAGTATAACGATATCGCAAATAGACATACTTTTCCCTTTAATAACAATTTGATTTATTACATTATATATTAAATAACGGAGATTGTCAAGAGTTTTTCACGATTTTGAAAATCAATATGCGATATAGTTACATATTTTTTCGTGTTTTATATCAAAATTTCGGTCAACTCTTTTTGAACCCGTCCTTCAGGGAAACTATCTCGTTCAGCGAAGGCCCGTTCCTGTCCGTCTTTTTATAGTAGCCCGTGCGGAGAAGTTGGAAACTTTTTCCCTCTTCCGCGTCCGCGAGATAAGGCTCGGCGAGGGCGGAAAATTCGTGAACGCTGTCGTAATTCATTCTCTCGGAAAAGTCCTGCCCGGGATATTCGGCGTCCTTCAGGAGATAATCGAACTTCCTCGCCGTGATCGGGCGGCAGTTGTTCGCGTCCACCCAATGAATGGTGCCCTTGCACTTTATTCCGCTGTTGTCGTTGCCGCTGTGAGATTCCGGAACGTAAGAACAGTATATTTCGGTAACGTTGCCGTTTTCGTCCGTCGCGTAATCGTCGCACTTGATTATATAGGCGTTTTTAAGGCGAACGTAACCGTCCTTTTTCAGGCGGAAATACTTGGGCGGGGGGCAGACGGAAAAATCTTCCCTATCGATATATATCTCTCTCGATATGGTTATTTCCCTCGTGCCGAGTTCGGGCTTGTTGGGGTTTATATCGAAGTTGAGTTTCTCGCTCTTTCCTTCGGGGTAATTTGTAAGTATCACCTTCACGGGGTCTAAAACAGCCATGGCCCGCTCCGCCTCGATATTGAGGTAATCCCTCGTAAAATGTTCGAAATAGGCCACTTCTATCTCCGAATTAGCCTTCGCAACGCCTATTTCTTCGCAGAAGTTTTTAAGCGCTTCCGCCGGAATGCCGCGATTGCGAAGCCCCGTTAAAGTGGGCATACGCGGGTCGTCCCACCCCCACACGGCGCCGTCCTCCACAAGTTTTTTGAGGTAACGTTTGCTCATCACCGTGTTGGTGATATTCAGGCGGGCGAACTCTATCTGACGGGGCTTATGCTCAACTCCGGTGTTTTCCACCACCCAGTTATACAGCGGGCGGTGATCTTCAAACTCCAGAGTGCATATGGAATGCGTTACGCCCTGCATAGAGTCGCATATCGGGTGAGCGAAGTCGTACATTGGGTAAACGCACCACTTGTCGCCGGTGCGGTGATGCGTCGCGCGGAGTACCCTGTATATAACGGGATCGCGCAGGTTTATGTTTGGCGAAGCCATATCTATTTTCGCCCGTAGCACTTTTTCGCCGTCGGCAAACTTCCCGTCGCGCATCGCGAGGAAGAGTTCGAGGTTTTCCTCTATCGAACGGTTTCTGTACGGGCTTTCCTTGCCCGGTTCGGTCAGCGTTCCTCGGCTCGAACGTATCTCGTCGGCGGAAAGGTCGCACACGAAAGCCTTGCCGTCTTTTATAAGTTTGACCGCAAGGTTAAAAATATCGTCGAAAAAGTCTGACGCGTAATGTATCTCGTACCACTTGAAGCCGAGCCACTCTATATCCTTTTTTATAGCGTCAACGTATTCGGTCTTTTCTTTGGAAGGGTTCGTATCGTCGAAAAACAGGTTGCACACGCCGCCGTACTTTTCGGCGGTACCGAAATTAAGGCACAGCGATTTGGCGTGCCCCACGTGCAGATAACCGTTCGGCTCGGGCGGAAACCTCGTGTGAACGGTAGTTACTTTGCCCTCGGCAAGTTCTTCGTTGATAATGTCCTCTATAAAATTTTTCGCTTCTACCATATTTTTCTCCTATGATTTTTTCCTCGCTTTATTAAAACGATTTTTCCGAAGTCGCTTTGCTTACGAAACCGACGCGGGATCATATTTCCTTTCCATACTATATTTGTTTACGATCCCCCCACCGCCTATGGCGGAGCCCCCCTTATCCAAGGGCGGCCTTTTACTATACGCATTCCTATCGCCGCCCCTGTGCAAGGGGCGGTGTCAGTCCGTAAGGGCTGACAGAGGGGCTGTTTTAACAGCATAAAACGCGAAAGGTTGCAGGTTTTCACCTTTCTGCGTTCAAGTCGATTGCTCCTTTAGCGGAAGCCCCCTTATCCAAGGGCGGCCTTTTACTATACGCATTCCTATCGCCGCCCCTGTGCAAGGGGAGGTGTACCTTAAGAAGTCCCTGCGGAGATTTTGAAAAAATATCCGCAGGACGGAGGAGAAACCGACTATTAAGACAACGGGCGAAAACCTGTAGCCCGTAGTCAAACAGTCCTGTTTCGACGAGACGGAGAGGCTGTCCTCGTTGCTTTCAATTTCACTCTCTCTTTAATGTTCATATCAACATATTCGCATACTTCGCGAAAGTGATCGTTTATATCGGAATTCGGTATTCTTACAACCTCGATGCCGTATCCTTTAAGAAATTCCGTCCTGTTGTTATCTTTTTCTTTTACCCGTTTTTCATAATGCTGCGAGCCGTCTATTTCTACGACCAACTTCGCTTCCGCGCAGTAAAAATCAACGATATACTTTCCCAAAACCGCCTGTCTGCGAATTTTTATGGGGTAAAACCTTAAAAATTCAAACCAAAGCCGCCTTTCTTCTTTGGTCATACTTTGCCGAAGTCGCTTTGCGGACGAAACCAACGCGGGATTATATTTCCTTTCCATACTATATTTGTTTACGATCCCCCCACCGCCTATGGCGGAAGCCCCCCTTATCCAAGGGCGGCCTTTTAATTATTTGAATCTTCCACGTTTACAAAACGGATACTACTTCCCGTGGCAGTCGGAAGGAAGTTTTAACTCGTCCGCGGCGGCAGCGTAAATTTCCTCGCCGTTCTCCGTTTCTTTATGAAAGCCGAACCTTAAAAGATCCATTCCCCACACGTTCTCCGTGGTAAAATGTTTGAAAGGCGTATCCATGCACTTGAAAATGAGCGTGCGGAGCATAAGTTCCTTATACGGGCAGGCGGGGTCGGTAAACAGGCGGAAACGGTTATCCACGCCCCCTTCGAACTTACCTTCCTCGCATTCCATAACGTAATACAGAACGCATCCGGGTTTGTAAGAAATTTTAACTTCTATCATAATAAATAATTGTAACATACATAAAGATTTTTTTCAAATTATTTCACTTGACTTTATGAAAAATTTTTACTACAATTTATATAACTAAACATAAAAGAGGAATAAAAGCGTTATGTCAGTTACTATGGACAAGATCGTAAACCTTTGCAAATCACGCGGCATCATTTTCCCCGGCAGCGAGATCTACGGCGGAATGGGCAACACCTGGGACTACGGGCCGATAGGCGTAGAAGTCAAAAACAACATCAAACGCGCCTGGTGGAAGCGTTTCGTTCAGGAAAACCCCAACTCCTACGGGGTTGACGCCGCTATACTTATGAACTCCCGCGTGTGGGAAGCGAGCGGCCACACCACTTCCTTTTCCGACCCGCAAATGGACTGCAAGGAATGCAAATCCCGCCACCGTGCGGACAATCTTATAGAGGCGCATTCCAAGGGCGAAGTCAATCCCGACCTGATGACCAACGAGCAAATGGAGGCCTATATCGCGGAGCATCACGTAACTTGCCCCCGTTGCGGCAACTTCAACTGGACGCCTATACGGCAGTTCAACCTTATGTTCAAAACTTCCCGCGGGGTGACCGAGGAGAGCCAGAACGTTATATATCTCCGCCCGGAAACGGCGCAGGGCGAATTCGTCAATTTCCAGAACGTACAGCGCACCACGAGGGCGAAAGTTCCCTTCGGCATAGCCCAGATAGGCAAGGCGTTCAGGAACGAAATAACCCCCGGCAACTTCATTTTCAGAACGATAGAGTTCGAGCAGATGGAGCATCAATGGTTCTGCAAGGAAGGCACCGACGGCGAATATTACAAAGAGTTTAAGGAAAAGGCGTGGAACTTCCTTCTCGACCTCGGCTTCAAAGCGGAACACCTGCGCTTTAAGGATCACGATAAACTCGCCCACTACGCCAAAGCCGCTTGCGACATACAGTATCTTTTCCCGATGGGGTGGTCGGAACTCAACGGCATTCACAACAGGACGGATTACGATCTCTCCCGTCATCAGGAATATTCCGGCAAAAATATGCTGTATAACGATCCGATCACAAACGAAAAATATATTCCTTACGTTATAGAATACTCCATCGGCGCGGACAGGCTGATGCTCGCCACCCTCTCCGAGGCTTACGACGAAGAAACGCTCGACGGCGGCGACACCCGCGTGGTGATGCACTTCCACCCCGCTATAGCGGCGTATAAGGTTGCCGTTCTGCCCCTTCAGAAAAACCTTTCGGACAAGGCGAAAGAGGTTTTCGACTCGCTATCGAAGAAGTTTATGATAACTTACGACGACGCCGGCTCGATAGGAAAACGCTACCGCCGTCAGGACGAGATAGGCACACCCTACTGCGTGACGATAGACTTCGACACGCTCGAGGATAACACCGTTACCGTCCGCGACCGCGACACGATGGAACAGATCCGCCTGCCCGTTTCGGAGTTGGAAGCGTTCGTAAACGAAAAGATACAGTTTAACTGATATTACCATATTTAGAAAATCCCGCCGCGGCGGGATTTTTTCTTTAACGAAAAACGGCCGCCGAAACGACCGTTTTAATACAACAATATATATATCCGATATTTAATTTGCCGGAACGTATTCTATCCCGTCAAGCGCGTCGCACATATCCACGGCGGTTTCCGAAACGGTGTGCGTAGCGGCGGATATTCTGAACGATTTGAGCGATTTGCATGCCGCGAAGGCGTAATCTCCCAAAGTAACGTTGCCCGCGGTTATCTCCACAGTTTCGAATCCGGCGGATTTGAACGCGAACTGATTTACCGAAAGAACGCTCAACTTATCGGAGAACTTTATCTCTTTAAGTTCCGGGCATCCCTCGAAAGCGAACGAGCCGACGGTGAGGTTGACCGTATCGCGGAATTCCGCGTAACGCAGGTTAGGCAACCCCCTGAAAGCGTGCGCGCCCACCGTAACGTTTTCGGCTTTGACCACCAACTCTTTGATGTTTGCGCAGTTTGTGCCGGAAAAACCGTTTTCCGCTATCTCGGTAACGGGCAAACCCTCGTATTCGGCGGGAATGATTATCGTTATCGGCGCTTCTTCCGAGGAAGCGGCAACGACGTACCCGTCGCCCGTGTAGTTAAGCGTGAAGGAAAAGTATTTCAGTTCCGTTGATTTTTCCAGAGCGCACGCCGCGCATACGCACGCGCAGATCGCCGCCGAGAGGAAAAAAGCGAGTAAACGAGCAAACTTTTTCATATAAGTACCCTTTTATAATAATATTTAATTACATTATATAGTGTAATTACGGATTTGTCAACCGTTTTTCCGTTTTTGCCGAAATTTGCATTCATAATTATTATATACCCTATCTCGCCGCTCCGATATTTCCGCTCCCTCTGCCCCTCTCCCGCACGATACGAAAAACGGCCGACGGGTTTTTTGTTTTTCGCCCGGGCCGTTTTGTTTGTTCTTTTTAATATTTATCGCGTTATTTCCGTAACGATACGGTATTTGCCCGATAACACTTCGAGTTTTTTGCCCCGATATTTCTTTCCGTTGACCGAAACGATCTTTTCGGGAAGAATTATTTCCGCGACGGAGTTTGCGGGTATCTCTATATAATAGACGTTTCCCTTTTCCGTAACGCGGCGGTTGCAGGTGACCTTACCCTTCAGGGTTTCAACGGAAGCCTCAACCCTTTTGAGTGCTTTTACGGGCATCGGCTTGATCACAAATTTGTCCGCGCCTACGGCGTCTGCCGCAACGTTTATCCCCGCTACGGAATTATACAGCCAGCCGTCGTAACTTGCGAACATAGGGTGATCGAACGAGTGCATAACCGCTTCCATTTTCTTTTCCCAGCGTTCCCAAACAGAAGTCGCGCCCTGCGCTATCATATAGCCCCACCCGGGATATTCGGGATTTACGAGCATTCTGAAAAGCAGGTCGTTATACCCTTCGTCACCGAGTGCGTAAAACATATGTCTGTACCCCTGGTTGCCGCAGGTGGAATGTTCGCCGTGCGCGATCATATCGTCCGCCACCGCCTTCGCAATGTTCTTCCCGTCCTTCCCGCCGCATAGACCGAGGCTCAACGCCAAAGAGTTTTCGCACTGCGTGCCGGAAGAGAATTTTTCGCCGTCAAAATATTTTTCAAGAATGGCGTTTTTGCACGATTTTGCGTGATTCAGGTACTTTTTTCTGTCTTTTGCCCTGCCCGTTACAGCCGCAATTTCCGCCATGCATTTAAGGTGCCAGTAAAGGTAAACGGTAGATACGTAAATGCCGTCGGTACGCACGTCGTCAAAGACGGGCGCCACCCAATCGTTGTAATATGTGTAGTCCATGATATACCCGTCGCTGTGGCTCAAAAGGCTTTCCGTCCAGGCTTTGAAGTTATCGTAATACTCCCGCAGTACCCTGTCGTTGCCGTAAAGCCTGTAGGATTTTATGGCGAACAGCAGATAGCAAACGCTTACGGGGTCCGCCGGTCGCGATCCGGTGAAAAACGGCGCGGTGTCGGCTATTTCCCCCTTGTCGTTCTGCGTGTCGGTTATGTCTTTAACTATTTTCGGGAAGAAATTTTCCATGGAATAGTTGTTCACCGTCTGGTATATCCTCGCCGACAGGTCGTTCAGCCAACCGAGCCGCTCGTCCCTCTGCGGGCAATCGGTCATTATGGAATGAAGATTGTTCGCCTCGGTAAGAAACGCGTTGCGGTGCAATTTGTTTATCACGTCGTTATCCGAACGGAAACTGCCTATCGGCTTTACGTCGCTGTGAACGAATTCGGAAGTTATCTCTCCGAGTTTCACCTTGCCCTCGGTAACTATTTCGGCATAGCGGAAACCGTGGTACGTAAAGCGCGGGGCGTAACTTTCCTCGCCGTTGCCGCGGAAGATATAAACGTCCTCGCACGCCGCGCTGCGAAGGTTCAGGCGGTTGATCTTTCCGTCTAAAAGATCCTCGGCGTAACGCACGGTCATCTTCGCTCCGCGCTCGCCTTCGGCTGTTATTTTAAGCCAGCCCGCCATATTCGTTCCCGCGTCTATAAGGTAGGTGTTTTTATCCGTCTTTTTTATCGATTTTACGCGATTTACGGCACATACGCGAATAGGCTCGATGGACATTGCCGTCTTTTTTCCGGTTAGGGCGGGCGTTAAAAAGGTGTAAAGCCAGCCGTTTTCCCAGCCGGAAACGTACCCGGGCGCAGCCCACCCTTCGTACTTGTCTTCAAGGCGGGCGTCGTAAACTTCTCCCCCGTAAATACTGTCCGATACAATGGGCGAACCGCTCATCCACCACCCCCAGCAATTGCGGGTATGGTCTTCCGCCACGGTTCCGTCCTTATACCGGACGTTTATCTGCGCGAGAAGTTTTCTGTCGCCGAGCCACCCGTGCCCTACGAGTACGCCTATAACGTTTTTCTCGCCCCATTCGGGCGTTACGTCGTAAACGCAGTAGGTCACCGTTTTTGTGTAATCGGTAACGGGCGGTTGCAGTACGGCGTCGCCTATCTTTTTGCCGTTGAAATACAGTTCGTGATAGCCTGCCGCGCACACGTAAACGCGAACGCGTTCGACCTCTTTGTCGGTAGGAAATTCGAGTTCCTTCCTGAACGATACCGCCCCGCCCTGAAAGTTGACCGGCATGGAAACCCACTCTCCCTTCCAGTCGTCCTCGGACAGAAGCCCCATCTCGAAGCGCCCCGTTTCCGAGACGGATTCGTTGCCTTCTCCGTCCTTCACGGTGACCTTGAAATAGGCGATTTGCGCTGATTTAAGGGGTTTTCCGCCGTATTCGATGCCGAACTGACGAGAGGAGATCACCTCTCCGCTGTCCCATAGGTCGGCGCGGCGGGCCGCCAGCAGTTCCTCGCTGCCGGCGACCTCTATCCTGTAAGAATATTGCAACGCGTCCGCCGCCTGTTCGTACTTCCAGCCGAACAGCGGCCTTTCGTTATCTATGCCGACGGGATTCTTCTTGTACTCCGTCAGCACGTCCGTTATTTTAAGCATAATACTCCGTATTGAAAAGTCCTTTTACAGAGTCAACACTCTGTGAATCGTTATTGTTTTTTACTTCTTTTTATCATCGAAGCGACGCCGAGCGCAGCCAAAGCGAACAGCGAGCCCGTTCCCATAGCGCCGAAGCAGCCTTTCTTGACCTCTTCGGTGACGCTTACGGCAACGGAACCGGTGTAAGTTTCACCGTCTATAGTTACGCTTACCACCATTATATCGTTGTTTGCCCTCGTGAGGTCAAGGCCGGTCACCGTAGCGCCGGTAAGATCGATAAGTTCGCTCTTCTTGCCGGAAGCGTAAACCAACCTTGCTTTGAGAGAGGTCACGTCGAATTGATCGCCGACGTTGAACGAGAGTTCTTTATCGTCGAATTCTATACCGACTACGGTATCGGAAACGTTCACGGTGACCGTTACGGTCTTTTCTCCGGCAGTTCCGCCGGAAATGGTAGCGGTTATGGTTGCCGTTCCCTCGCCTACTCCGGTGATAACTCCGCTCGCGGAAACCGTGGCGACGTTCGTATCGGACGACGTATAGGTCATTGTGCCCGTCGTGGCGTTGGCGGGTATCCTGTCTATACCGGTGTAAACATTTTCGCCTATCGTAACGTCTATAGTTTCGGATTTAGCCGCTATATCTTCGTATTCAACGTAAAGCCCCCAAGTGTTGTTGGAATAACGGTACTGAACGGTTTCTTTGAGAACGGCCTCTATTATATACATGCCCGTTCCCTCGTCTATAGCCGCATTATCAGTTTCCGTCGCTTTGAGTTTGCCCGTCCAGCGCCAGCCGCAAAGCCCCGCTTCGAGAGTGATTATATCGCCTTCGAGATAGTACTGTTTGTAAAGTTCGCTCGTTTGCGGTTCGCCGCTGAGTTCGCTGAAATAGAACAACGCTATGTTGCCGCCGCCGAGAACGTAATAACCGGGCGTGGGCAGAACGGTGCCGTCCGCACGGGCGTAGGTGATATGATCGACTACGCTATGCACGTTATTTACCGCCGTGATGTTCGCTACGTTCGCGCTTGAATTCGGATATTGAATGAACAGCGAGAAGGCGAACCAGTCAACTATGCCGAGTTCTTTTATAACGAGGTCGTAAGGCGTGTAAACGTTTATTTCGTATTCTACCTCGTAATTTTCTCCCCTGTATTCTATCGATATGGTTATGTTCTGTACGCCTTCAACGGAAGTGTCCACCGCGGGTATCGCGGCGTTTTCACCGTTTACGAGGGCGAACGCGGTGCCCTTCGCTCCGCCTTCGAACACGGCGCGCGCGTAGAGTTCGGGAAGAACGGCTTGCTCACCCTTTATAACGTAATAAGTGTAAGCGTTTACGAGTTCCACTCCCGTTACGTCGAGCGCGGGCATAACGTTTATTTCAAACGCATCGCTCGCATCGCCTATCGCGGCGGTCACGGTAACGGTTCCTTCAGCCACTGCGGTCACTTTGCCGAATTTATCTACGGTTGCCTTCGTATCGTCGGAAACGGTGAATTTCGCCGTGCCGTAAGTGCCGGAAGGAATTTCGTAAGTTATCTGCAATTCCGCCCCGACGGGGAGATCTTTATCCTCCGCGCCGTTGGTTATGGTTACGGAAGCGGGTACGGTATCCGCGCTGAATGCGGGCATTGTGTGGCCCGTTTCGCCGAGGCACAGATAAGCGTGGTCGGCGGCGAGCGTCGCTACCGTATTGCCTATCGTTATGCTGAAGCCTTCCTTTATCTCGAGTTTGCCGCCGGCGTAAAGTGCGCCTGCCGCCGCCGTTGACCTGACGAGGAAGTGCCCTTCATTGACGTAAGTTATGTCGCTTATCGCAACGTTATCGCCGAAAGCGTCGGTGAGCGTTATATATTGTTCGTTGCCGGAAAGTATCCCCGCGTAAAGCCCGAGGTTTCCGCCCCAGTTTTCGGTATCGAAACGAACGAGTATTACGGTGCCGAAATTCTCGCCTTTACCCCAATCCATGGAGTAATTGACGTTATCCGCGCCGTTTACCTGATTGACGGTGAGTTCAACTTCTGTTTTAACGGAAGAAGGATCGAAAACCGTCCAAGGAGCGTTGGCGTGGCAAACATAAGTTATATCTTCCGCTATTTTTTCGCCCGTACTCGTTACGCCGTTAACGGGAGTTTTATAAATTATTTCAAAGTTTTTAAGGAAAGTTATCGTCCAACCGTCCGCGGGAACGACGGAAGAATTTCTGTTGACGAGTACATACGTACCCTGCGTTTCCGCAGCAACGGTTTGCACGTTTCCATCCGCGTCTTTAAGAATGATTTTATCCGTTTCGATCTGCGCCCAATCCGCTTTTGCGGGAGTTGTGGTTCCGAAATTGACCATTATTGAAATTCCGTACCAAGGATCGGCATAATTTATTTCCTGAATTACAAGGGGATCTTTTTCAACGACCTGAATTGCTTTCTCCGTCCAGGGAGCGCCTACGGCGGAATATTCGTAAGCCACCGTTTCCTTGAGTTCGTAACCGTTGATCGTCAAACCTTTTTTAAGGGTGAGAACGTCGCCCTGCGCGGCGGTGTACCCCTGCGCTCTGTTCACTATGAAATAAGTGTTCTGAACGTCGAGCAATTTTATATCGTAAGCCTCGCCGTCCTTGTTGACGAGTTCGACGTAATCTTTATGCGTGGCGGTAAGATTAGTCCAATCCGCGCCCATAGGCACGCCGAAGTTTACGGCTATGCAATCGCCCGCCCAGCCGGCATAATTCGTAAAGTTTACGTCTTGTACCGTCATTTCGGTATTGCCTTCTGCGAAGGCGGTGGTTATACCGAATATTCCCGCAAATGCGAAAACAAACGATAAAACAGTGATAAAAAGTTTTCTTTTCATTTGATTTTCCTCCATAAATGATTTTTTATTAAAGGGTGACTATAGGAGTAGTTACCACTCTTCCGTAATTGTCCTCTATCTTTATATAGAAGTATTTTGCCGTTTCCGGAACGGAATACGTTATAACGTTGCCGGTAAATTGCGCCCTGCGGCGGCTCCATTCCATGGATACCGTCGGCTCGTCCGAACCGTAAAACACAGTTGCGGCGTCTATCTTCTGCCCTTCGGCAAGTTCCGCGCGAACGGGCGAAGCGTTTTTATCCGGCAGGGAAACGATTTTTATAAGTTGTTGCTTTCCGCTTACTATCTCGTCGGCAAAGTCGTAAACCTCTCCGCAAGCGGCGGCTATGGACTGCGAGTGAAGCATCCTGTCAAAATAAGATACCCTCGCGTTTTTGCAAGCCCCGCAAAGAACGGAAGCGGGCATCGGCGACATTGAAAAATCGTTGTTCGGCAAAACGAAATATATGGGCGTGTTCACCTTTTTTATGCCGCCGTCGTCATCCCACACGAGCGCCGCGGGGTTGTTTTTATAACAATCGGATATCAGCCCGTAATGATCTTTCAGCCCGACCGAACAGTAGATGGGGACCGAAAACGCAAATCGGTCGTCATAACCGGTTATTATGGCGGTTATCACGCTGCCCCAACTTACACCGCACACGCCCGTTTTGTTTCCGTCCGCCTGCGGCAGCGAATGAAGCAGCGAATTGCCCGTTACGGCGGTACTCACCGCGTAATACATCCAGGTTTTTTCTATGGGTTTGGCGGCGTCGTTAAAGTTTTGGTTGGAAGGCGCGGGATATTCCGATTTTACGTATAATTCCGTATAAGGCGAATCCATCGTGGCTGTCTTTTGCGCAACGTGCCCTTCGTAATCGAGCGCGAGGGCAACGTAACCGCGGTCCACCCACTTTTGCACCCAATGCCAATAGGCGCTGCCCGCCCCGCCGTGTATAAGCAATACGGCGGGCTTTTTGTTCTCCGCGGTCGCCCCTTCGGGAATGCCGAGGTAACCGAACGCGTAACTTTCAGCCCCGTCGTAATCGGAACGCATATACAGGGCTTTTATCCTGTCGTCGCCTTCTCTGTCGTCCTTTTCGGAATAGAAATATTCGGGCGTTTGCCACAGGCTGTCGGGCAAAGCCACCGCGTCGTAAACGGCGTGATCGGTCATTATTCTCTCCTCCTGCTGCGTGCTGTTTTCCGTTTTAGAAGAACTTTCTTCCCCGCTTCCGTTGCAGGCGACAAGTCCCGCCGCCAAAAAAACGCATACAAACAGCGAAATTATCCTCTTTATATTCATTTGGGTTTACCTCCCGTAAGAGAAACTCAGCCTGCCTATCGGCGCGCTTTCGCCCGAAACGTAATAATCGAGAATATCGTAGGGCTTGGTGATATTGTCGGTAACTTTGAATTCTATCGCGCAGTTTTCCGCGGTGAGCCCGAGCGAGGAAAGCGGTACGGCATACACGATCACGTTGCCGTAAACGCGGTAATCCGCCTCGCCCGCCGCCTGCCAGTTATATCCGCCGGAAGATCTTTCCACGGACGTTTTGCCTTCGGCTTTCGGGTGGCGGTTTATAACGAAGTCATACCCCTCGAAGCCTTTGTTCTTTCCCGTGGAAATAAGTATGTTCATCCAGTTTTCGTCCGTTCCGTTATAGACGGTGATATCTTCCTTCGTCTTGACGTAAAAATACAGATTTTGCGCGTTATGAACGACTTTTATATCCGTAACGTCGTTGCGGTTGCTCTCGTCGGTATATACCGCGGTGGCGGAAGCGTTCCGGTGGTCGCGCCTTGTCACCTCGCCGGAAAAATCCTTGTAACGGGCATAAACGTAATTCCACCGCGCGAGAGAATTTTCATCGGTGACGTCTATGGACATCTGCGGGAAGTCAAACGCCGTTTCCTTGCCCGTAAACTTGAATTTGCGTACGTTGCTTAAAAGTTGCATATAGAAGTTATCGCCGTTTTTACCGGCGGACATCTCGCAATCTCTCGAATATTCCTCGTTGTAAACGTCAACGAACCTCGCGCCGGAAGCGCCGGAATATTTTATCGCCATCCACTCGTTCCAACTCGTAACGAGTACGTTGCTTATATATTCGTCCTCTTTGAAAACGGTGTTCCACTCGCTTTGGAAGTTCTGCCCGAGCCAGTAATCCTCGTGCAGAATTTCCGTTTCGTGGTCGTACCCGCGGGAAGAAAACGCGTGTTTATCGCTGAAATTTATTGTTGCCGGCGAGTGCTGCGCTACGGAAACGCTGACCGTTCCCGCGCCGTAGTGTATCTTTTGCGGGTACTGCCAACTCATCCAGGGGAAGCCGTTATCGAAATCCAACCTGCCGTTCGGCCATTGGCTTTCGCGCACGTCGAAGAAGTTTTTGCACTCGGCGGTGATAAAATCCTTATAACCGGAGCCGAAAGTCTGATCGGAAGCGCCCTTGCTGTTTTCGGTTATTCCCACTATCATCGGCTTGCCGTTCGGCGCCCACCATACGGCCGAATATTTGTCGGTCTGATAAAAATCGTTATATATCCGCGTAGCCGTCGTGCCGGATTCGCTGTTCGTATAGAACATAACTTTCGGTACGGAAAAGCCCTGTTTATTATAATAAAGAAGTGTATCGAGCAAAAGTTTGGTCGGCGCCTGATACAGAACGGCGTTCGTCGCGTCCAGACACAGATAGTCGAGCCCGCACGCGGTGAGAAGTTCCACGTGGCGGTTTATCACCCATGGGTCGTTCATATCGTAATAGCCGTAAAGCGGCTCGCCGCAGAAGTGAAATTCTCCCGCAGGCGTACCTCCTTCCTCAAAACTGTTCAGCCGTGCGGTACCTTCGTCAGTTGAGAGAAGCGCCTCTATATCGTAAATATCGTGTTGCATGCTTCCGTGCTGACCGAGCCATACCGAATAGAATATGCCTACCGATTTGCCCTCTCTCCTGCCGTAAACGGGTTCCGCGCGCCTGCCTTCCCCGTCCGTTCCGCAAAGATTCATAAGCGAAAATTCAAACGGATCGAGCCCGCGCGTATCTTCTTTTTTATCGTCCTTTTCGCTTTCGGAAGTCTTTCCGCCGGTCGAAGGGCCGGAACAGCCGAAAGTGAGAAGCGCAAGGCACGCGGCGATGATAAACGACAATATCTTTTTCATTTTTCCCTCCTTTAATATCCGTAGGTATAACCTAACCTGCCTATGGGCGCGCTGTCGCCCGAAACGTAATAATCCATTATGTCGTCGAATGCGGTAACGTGGTCGT
The DNA here is from genome assembly GCA_017453885.1 of Clostridia bacterium. GTDB lineage: Bacteria > Bacillota > Clostridia > Christensenellales > Borkfalkiaceae > RGIG3732. Next base: position 14,082 of record JAFTDZ010000035.1, on the reverse strand, counting down.
TTGCCTTTAATCTTATATAGCATTTATCCGCCGTAAGCCCGAGCGAAGCAAGCGGTATCCGATAGACGAAAGCGTTGCCGTAAACGCGGTAGTCGGCTTCGCCCGCCGCCTGCCAGTTATACCCGCCGGAAGATCTTTCGACCGTGGTTTTTCCGTTTTCTTTCGGGGAACGGTTTATTATGTAATCGTACCCGCCGAAGGTATTCTCGTTACCGTCCTTCGTCTTTACAAGAAGCGTCATCCAGTTTTCGTCCGTTCCGTTATATTCCGTTACGTCGTCCGCGGTTTTAACGAGAACGTAAAGATAATTTTCATCGTGCGTGACGGAAACGTCGCTGATATCGTTCCTGCCGGAATCGTCGGTATAGGTGTTTACGGAAAACGCGTCCGAATGGTTCCTCGAAGCGGCTTCGCCCGTAAAATCCTTGAAGTTGGCCTTTACTTCCGCCCAACCCGCAAGCGAGCCGTCCTCTATATCGACGGTATGCGTGTCGTAAACGTAATGCTTCGCCTCGGTGAAGGAAAACTTCTTTATAAGGTCGGTCATCTGAAGATAATAGTTATCGTCGTAACCGCCCTTCATCATCTCTATATCGCGGGAATATTCCTCGTCGAAGGTGTCCACGAAGAAAACTTCCTGCCCGTCGGCATATTTTATCGCCTTCCATTCGTTGAAGCCGGTGATAAAAACGTTGTTTATCGGGCGTTTTTTAGCGTCGGCATTGTTATCGAAAACGGTCTGCCATTGTCCCTCGAAATTCGGCCCGAGCCTCGTCTTTGCGCTGACGTTCGAGAAAACCGAGTAATCGAAGCCCCTGCCGTGGTTGCTTATTTCCCTTTGGCTCATGCGGGCGCCGGAGTGCTGCGCGAGAGATACCGAAATCGTTCCGTTATAATTTTTCTGCGGGTATTCCCAATCCATCCACGGGAAGCCGCGGCGCAGATCCTTGTTGTAACCGTAAGGCCATTGAGATTCCCTGAAGTCGAAAAATTCCGTGTACTCGGCGTACTGCGCTTCGGTCAACTCGTCGGAAACGCCTATGATAAGCGGTTTTTCACCGTCGAGCGAGAACCACAGATCTTTATAAAGTCCTTTTTTATACCAATTTTCGTAAATCGTCCTCACCGTGGCGGAAGTGCTTGTATTGCAGTAAAACGCGATTTTCGGAACGTTCCAACCGAGGTCGTGATATTCCTGAAAAACTTTGTATATCTCGTTTACCGTGTCGGTATAGACTACGGCGTTGGTCGTATCGTAAACGAGATAATCAACGCCCGCCATAGTGAAAAGTTCGGCGTGCTTTCGTATCACGTAAGGATCGTAGGAGCAGTAATAGCCGTAGAGCGGCTGCCCCCAGTAATGAAAGCGACCGAGCGGGCTTGCCTCGTTGCCGTGTATATCCCAAAGGGATTCCGGATCGTTGTTCAACAGTTCGGTTATGTCGTAAACCTTTCCGTAAGTGCGGGTGTTGTCGTTGCCGTGCCATATGTGGTAGAACAGCCCCACGAAGTTCCCGTCCTTTCTCTCGTCGCCCGCGCGCGCCGTTCTGCCCTCTTTATCGGTGGCGGAAACGTTCGCGGTCGTGTAGGAATACGCGTCCATATTCCTTTCGTCGGCAACGCGTTCCACGGGTATTTCCTGCCCGGAAGTTCCCGAAGAATCTACCGAGGAAGTTTTACCCGTCTTGCAGGCGGTGAAAGAAACCGCCGATATCGCGCATAAAAGCCACAAAATCACCTTTTTCATATTATCCCCCTTAATCTTTCAGGCCCGTCATCACAACGCCTTCTATAAGTTGCTTTTGGAAAACCGCGAAAAGCGCCGCCGGCACGAGCGACATCACCACGCCCCCGCACATACGAATGTTGGCGTTATACGTGGCGGCGTTTTCTTCCAGCGCGCTTTCGAATACCACCTGCGCCATGGTTTTTGGCGCGGACGAAGCGCGCATATAAACGAGCGGTCCGTAATAATCGCCCCAGTACGAGATGAAAACGTTGACTATAACGTAAACGAGTACCGGCTTGCACAGCGGCAAAACTATTTTAAGGTAGCGGATGAAAGCGTTCGCGCCGTCTATCTTGGCGGCGTTATCCATATCCCGCGGGATACCGAGCATAAACTGCCTTATAAGAAAGATATACAACGCTCCCCCGCCGAAAAGATTCGGTATGGTGAACGGATAAAGCGTGTTTATCCAGTTGAATTTAACGTAAATAGAATAGAGCGACAACTGCGTGAGAACGCCGGGCAACATCATCGTGCCGAGCATGACCGCGAACATAAAATTCCTGCCCGTCCACTTTAGTTTAGCGAACGAAAAGGCGATGAACGACGCCGAGAGCGGCACGACAACGCAGTTGAAACCCACTATGGCGAGCGTGTGCAGAAGCCCCGAGGCGTACCCGCTGCCGCTGCCGAAAAGTTTTAAGTAATTGGCGAGTTGCGGCGCGGCGGGCAGAAACCTTATTTTGGGATCTACCACTTCTTCGCTCGTCATAAGGCTCTTTGAAACCATGAACGCGTACGGGAAAAGCAACACCGCGGCGACTAACGTCATAAGAAGGTAAAGCGATACGTTAACCGCTGTTTTCTTTGTCCTTGCGGAGCGGGAAACGTTTTCCATATCAGTTCTCCTCCGCGTAAAAAACCCAACTGCTCGTTTTGAACATAACGGCGGTTATTACCGCTATCACTACGAGCATTATCCAGGCGAGCGCGCTGGCGTAACCTATCTTGCCCCTCTCGAAAGCCTCGTAATAAATTTTTACGGCGTACATATACAGCGCGTTTTCCTCGCCGCGGCCGTTGCGTGAACCGAAAGTAAGCGTTCCGTTATACTGCAGCGTGCCGATCACCGAAGTGATTATATTGTAGAATATCATCGCCGAACTCATGGGAACGGTGATATGCACAAGGCGGTGCCAGGCGTTCGCCCCGTCGAGTTTGGCGGCTTCGTAATAGTGTTTGCCTATGTTTTTGAAGGCGGATATCCACAGTATCATGCCGCCGCCCACTCCCCACAGGTTCATGATAAAAACGGAGAGGAGCGCGCGCATATCTTCGTAGCGGAAAAACCTGTACGGCCCCAGCCCGAAAAATCCGAGTATCTTATTGAATACGCCGTAGGTGCCGTCGAACATATCCGCCCACAGCAGTCCGCCCGCCACTGCGGGTATCATGCACGGCAGGTAATAGAAAACGCGGTACGCGGTAACGCCCTTCATGGTATTGTTCACAAGCAGGGCGAGAAAGTACGACGCGACGAGGTTTATCGGTATGCTGACCGCCGTGTAAACAAGCGTGTTTATCACTACTTTGTTCATGTCGCGGTCTTTCGTAAAGATTCGCGCGTAATTGCCTAAACCCGCCCACACGCGCACGTTCAGCCCGTCGTACTGAAAGAACGAATCGTATAAAGATATTACGACCGGCACGAACGTGAACACCGCGAGGCCTATGGCGAGCGGCAGGTTGAAAAGCCAGCCCGTGTAACTGTTTTTGATCGTCTTTTTTATTTTAAGCGAGAGTTTATTCACTTATTCCCCTTTTGAAAAGCCGCCTTTTTCACACAAAAACGGTTGATCAATATTCTTCGAGAGCGTATTCGAGATCTTCTACGCAACGGTTTACTATTTTGTTCAGATCGCTGTTTTTGCTGCCGTTGCAGGCGCTGTTGAACATATCGGTGAGCGCGGTGGTAAAGTCGGTCTTTTTGCCGGCGTCCACTTTGGAAAGGAAGGAAGTGTCTATCTTGTATTCCGAGCCGTAAAGGTATGCGGACATATTGATATCCGGATAGGATTTAGCCCAGTTCGCCACGGTAGTATCGGAAAGGTCCTTCCTTATCGAAGCGAGGTTGAGCCCGTTGAGCGCCATCTTCTGCTGACCGTTATAGGAGAGCATATAGTTGAGGAAAGCCCAGCATATATCAGCGTTGGCCGTGTTCTTGTTTATGCAGTAACCGGCAATGCCGCAACCGATCTTCGGGGTTTCGTTCACGTTTATCAGCGGGAAGGAAACGAGGTCTGTTTTTCCTTTAAGCATAACTCTATCCGCAAAGAGAGAAACGGACGCCGACTGGAAAAGCATCGCGCTCGTGCCCGCCTCGAAAGAGGAGCCGGAAGCCTCTCGCGAATCGACTATGTATCTCTTGTCCACCATCTCTTTCACGAGGGCGAGGCAGTTCTTGGTCGCTTGAGAATTTATGGCTATATTTCCGTTCGCGTCGAAAACGTCCGCGCCGAAAGAGCGGAGCATCGGGTAGCATACGGACAGCCAGGAAGTGAGGTTTGCGTCTATAACGTACCGGTCGCCCATTCCGTTCCTGTCGAAATAGTCCCTTATCGTGGCGCAGGTTTCCATAAAGGTATCCCAACTCCAGCCGTCCTTTATCTTGGTCATATCAACGCCGGCTTGCTCGAATATCTCGGTGTTTATAAAAGTTACCACGCTGTCGGCGCTTCTCGGAATGCAGTAGAGGTTGCCGTTCAAAGAACCCATATCGAAATATTCGCTGTAAAAATCCTTATCGAGGTCGAATACCCCCGCCTTTTCGCTCGCTTCGATATACGGGTTGAGATTATACACGAGGTCATTGTTAACAAGGAAATAAAAATCGGGCGAGTTGGACCATATTATATCGTCGAGTTTATTTACTCTCGCAAGATTCTTTATCTCGCTGTCGTAACTGTTTACCGTAACGTAATTCATGGTGAACTTCACGTTGGGATACATCAGCGCGAAGTCCTCTATCAAGGCGTCGATCATCGTCCTCTCGTTTATGTTGCCGCCGGGCACGAGTATGGAAATATCCGCCGAAACGTTCTTGTCTATCGTGAGATTCACGGTAACCGGCGTAGTGCCTTCGCCGCCGCCGTCGGAAGCGGAATCTTTAGTCTTTTCTTTGCAGCCGGCGAGAGCCGCAGCCGTTAATACGGCGAGTAAGAAACACAGTAACTTTTTCATTTTCTTTCTCCTTATTGAAAATTTATATTCTTTCCGCTTGCGGAAAGAATAAGGGGTACCCCTTAAAAATGCGCGATAAACGCGACTTTTTTACTTTTTTGAGTTTTTTGCCGAATTTAACTTTCGACCAACATAGCCGTAATTGCCATAGCGTAAAGGCGGGCGGTATAATCGTTAAGGTGGTTTATGCCGTTGCCGGTAACGTCCGTATATTTTTTATTCTCCAGCATCTTTATGCCGATGGAAAACATATCGAGCGTATACACGCCGTTCGTCTTTTGCGCCCAGGCGTCAACGCGCTTCCAGTATTTTTCAAACGCGTCGTAATCGTAGGCGCGGCCGTTCGGCGGAAACGCCCTTATGAAAACGAATTCGCAATCGGGCAGCGACGCCTTGACCTGCAGTATAAGCGATTGAATATTGTCAAGGTAATTGCCCGCGCCCACTCCAGCGCCGCAGTCGTTTATGCCGAAGTGGATAAACAGCACGTCGGGCGCGTCGCCGATAATAGCGCTTACCTGCGCGTTCTCCGTTCCCCAGGAAGACGTCATTCCCCCCTTCGAGCGGTTAGTCATAGATATATTCGCCGTAGGATATTTTTCCTTTAAGTTGTCCGTCGCAAGCGTAATGAAGTTGGGCATATAGGGCGAACGCTTGAAGTATCCGGAAGACGAACACCCCTCGCCCACGCTGTCGCCCGTTATAACTATTTTTACGTCCTCGCCGGTTGCAAGTTTTTCCTTCAACTTCGGCAAGCCGGAAGTTTTATACGAAGGGAATTGCGACAGGTCAACGTCCTTTACGTCGTAAACGTAACTTACGGCTATCTGGTGGCCGTATATAAGCGAGCCTTCCGTATATAAAACGCTGCCCATCATAACGAAATCGGTCTCCGCGTTGGAAATGGACGTCACCTCTCTGTAAGGCGAAGGCACGTTCCTGCCCGAAAGGTTTTCTTCCGTAAGATACGGCATGGCGGAGCCTTCCGTCCTCTTTATAACTCTCCCTTCCACCGTGTAATCCTTTCCTTCCTCGTATTCCTCGTCGTAATCGAAATCCCTCACCGAAAGGATCTTTACCGGTTCGTATTGCAGAGAGCCGCAAGCGCCTTCTCCGCCGTCAACGAGCATCACCGTTTCGTTATATATAATATTGCCCCGCCAGTACGGCGTGACTATCTCTTTTTTGCCGAAGGCGTACTCCGCCTCGTTCGGGTTTACGTAATCAGGAAATAACGTCATATCGGGCCCCTCTTGTATATCGGATGCGCTCCCGTCCGTAACGCCGGAATTACCCGCGCCGTTACAGGCGGAAATAGCGAACAGGCAGACGAGCATAACCGCGGCAACTGCCGCCGAAAACAAATTTTTCAATCGAAAAAAATTCATAAAACCCCCTCAAATATTTTTTACATTTTAAGTTTACATAATTTTTACGGAAATTTCAATACATAAATTAAAGGAATATTTACACTTTTCACAGATTTGCTCAATAATGTTGACAAAAACATTGCACAATATTATAATAGAAAAAAGGAGAACGAAATATGCCCAAACCTTGCACCAACAAAAGAAAATACGAAACCTCGTCCGACGCGGAAACCTTCGTCAACAGCGGCAACCTTCAACTGATAGAATGCGGCTATGCCGAAGTGAACGACGAGTGGCACAAATTCGTTGCGGTATTCCCCTATTACAGGCTCTACCTCGTAACGGGCGGCAAAGCCGTAATGTATCTGAAAGATTCTTCTATCGACCTCGAGGAAGGTTATTTGTATCTTATTCCGTCCTTTCAGGTGGTGACGAGCAAATGCGCCGATATACTAAAGCACTATTACCTGCATTTTTCTTCAAAAAACAACATTTCGAGTTTTATGGAATTTTTCAAACCGGTGCAGAAGATGCCCGCGACCGAAACGGACAGGCAACTTTTTGACGAACTTCTGGATTGTTTTTCAAAGGAGGACGTTTCTTCCGTGCTGAAAAAGGAAGGGATATTCAGATACCTGCTTGCAAAATTTTACGAAAACGCCGAATATTACAACGTGGAGATGATGCGTTTCGAATCCGTCCTTAATTACATAGACGGGCATATCGGCGAACATATAGACGCCGCGGCGCTCGCTTCCGCCGCAAACTTAAGCGAAGTTTACTTTTCCAACCTGTTTTCCAAAACCTTCGGCATCTCGCCGATAAAATACGTAAATTATAAAAAGATGAACATAGCCGCAACCATGCTTGCCGAAAACAAAATGTCGGTAAAGGAAATAGCCTGGTCATTGGGCTACGAGAACGAAATGTACTTCTTCCGCCTGTTCAAAAAGACCTTCGGCATACCGCCGGGAACTTATAAAAAACAACTTGCCAGCACCGTATCGGGCGGAAACGCCAGATAAAACGCAGGTGTTTTTTCGGTAAAAATTATCCGGCGGAACTTCCGCCGGACTTTTTTTTCACTCCGCAAACGCTATTCGTCGCGCGGCAATTTTTCGCTCACGCGCGTTATTTCCACGTCGCAGTCCGTGTCGAAGTCGCCGCAATTATCGAGTTTTACGAAAAACTTTCCGTCTTCCGTCCTGTTGCCGTAAAAGCCGATTAACCCCGTATATCGCGCATAAACCGCGTTTTTCGATTGAAAGAAACAATTCTTTACCACTATGCCGCTATGGTAATACGGGCTTTTTTCGGACGAGCGGAATTCGGGTATGGAAACCACGCCCGCCGTTTCCCGCAGAAAGCGCACGTTCTCTATCGTAACGTCCTTCACGGGGCTCGATTCGAACCAGTAATTCGTATCCCCCGTAAAGAGCATATCCAGTTCGCTCTCGCAATTTTCTATAACCGTTTTCTTCCCGCTCTGAAACCGCAGGTGCGTGTTCGCCTTGGCGAATCTGCAGTCCGAAATATAAATTTCGGGTTGTGCGGAAAGGTTTTCCACAAGGTCGCCTTCCGCATGGGCGCCAACGAGCCTGTCGAGGATAAATTTGTAAAGTTTATCCTGAATATGTTCTATCTCCGTTATGCGGTATTCGCCGCCGCTGTCAAGCGTGTGCCCGCGGTGCAGTCTTATGCGGTCGCCTTTGCCGAAAACCTTGTTTTCAGCGTTTATCTTCCCTGCGTTTTTAACGGTCATCGCGTTCCCCTCGGCGGATACGAACGTAAAATAGTTGCCGTGGATATTTAACGCGTCGTCGATGGTCCCCTCTATAACGCTGTTTTTCAACACGAACTTTCCGTAACAAGCCACGGCGTGTATGCCGTCCGCCGCGTTGGAAATAAGCCCGTCGGACTTTTCGTCGCAAAACATCTTAAGCCCGTCGATATAAATATTTTCGGTATAGAAGGGCAGAATGCCCATGCCGAGGCCGTTTATTATCCTACAATCGCTGATATGCGCGTCTTTGCAATCGTAAACGGTCACGGCGGAAATATCCCTGTTGCCGGAAGTAAGCGCGAGGACGTTCCCCTTTTTATAAGGCGGCACACGCTTTCCCTTAAAGAGAACTTCGTCGCCCTGCCGCTCGGCGGAAAAGCCGCATACCACGTCGCCCCAACCGAGGGTAACGCTGTCCTTTCCGGAACCTATCGAAACGACCGGCCAACTCACTCCCCTGCCCGTATCCTTATCGAATTCCTGAAGGAAAACGGGCGCTTCGTGAATGGTCTTTTCTATCCAACCCGTTCCGTAGGGCATAATTTTTCCGCCCTCTATAATGCAGGGGAATTTATCGCCTATCTTCGCTTTGAAATACCCTTCGCCGGTTTCCGTAACGACCATTTCGGTAACGTACGACCTGTCGTACCGTATCGTAACGTTCTTTAACGTAAAGTTTTCGCAACCGCTGAAGATAAACGGCTGGATAGCCCCGCGAAGCAGAAGCGTGGCACCGCCGAAGTCTATGGTAACGTTCTTTTTTCCCTCGATGAAAAAGGCGGTATCGTGGTGATCGGAATACGTGCTTTCCGTACAGAAGTAGCGTTTATCGCGTATTTTCACGGTATTTTTCTTCGTAACTTCAAACGTTTCCCCGTGGAAAACGTAACAGGTATCGTCCTCGAAGTCCATTCCCGTCTTAAGCGGTTTCACTTTCATAATTTTCTCCTCTTTTCCTTTCCGATATATTATAGCGGCAAAAACGGAAATTAAGCAATAACATTTTATTACTTTATTTTTAACATTTTGAAACCTATCCTTTGCTTGGCGAAAACACCGCGGCCGCGCGTTTGACATATCGCCTTTCCTCTGCTAAAATTTTATCCGGAGGCTGTGAAATGAAAACTTTCGGAAAGATGACCGAACAAGGCGTTAAGATCTCGCCCGAAGGGTGGGCGAGAGAATTTTTACTACGCCAGAAAAACGGGCTTACCGGCAATATCGAAAGATCCGGCGAGCCTTTCGTATCCTTCGGTTGGGATAAAATAAATTACGGGTACGCCGAAAAAGTACCCGCCGACTGGCGCTGGGTGGAATACGAACAGGTCGCCTACCATCTGGACGGAGCCGTGAACTGCGGAAATCTTCTCGGCGACGCGGAACTCAAAAAAAGAACGGACGAAATAATTTACGCCGCAATAGAAAATACCGACGGCGACGGTTACATCGGCCCTTCTTTTCTCAAAGAAGCGGGCAAGTGCAACCGTTGGCCGCACGCCGTGTTTTTCAGGGCGGTGATCGCAAAATATTACGAAACGGGCGACGTTTCGCTGATAAACAAACTCGTAAAGCATTATCTGAGCGACGATCCCTCTATATATTTCAAGGGCAGGAACTTCGTGAATACGGAAATAATGCTCACACTTTACTCCTTGACCGGGAACGAGGAACTGCTATCCCGCGCGGAAGGAATTTACAACGCCTACCATTCGGACGAGGAAAAGGACGCCGACTACTGCAGTTCGTACACGCTCGCGCGGAGAATGCTCGACGGCAGTTCCCCTTACGAACACGGCGTAACTTACAACGAAATAGCGAAGATAGGCGCCGCGCTTTACTGCGCCACGGGTAACGAGGCGTATCTGAAACCCGCCGTAAACGCTTACAAAAAGATCGACCGATACCATATGTTGCCGGACGGGCTGCACAGTTGCAACGAGTATTTTCGCGGCAAAAAGCCCCGTGAAACGCACGAAACCTGCGATATTTCCGATTTCACCCGGTCACTCTGTTACCTTTTGAAAGCCACGGGCGACGGAGCGTATGCCGACAGGACGGAACAATGTATTTACAACGCCGGCATAGGCAGCGTAACGGAAGATTTCAAAGCCCTGCAATATTTTTCCGGACTGAACCAGATTGTTGCGGACGACTTTTCAAATCACAATATCTATAAGCGAGGGAGCGGGTGGATGGCGTACCGCCCCGGGCACGAAACGCAATGCTGCGCCGGCAACGTAAACAGGTTTTTCCCGAATTTCGTTGCGAAAACCTTTATGTTATCGGGCGATACGATCTTCGCAGTTTTTTATAACGACGGGCTGATAACCTGCGATACAGGCGGTAAAACGATTAAAATAAGGCAAAAAACCGATTACCCGTTTTCGGATTCCGTCACTTTTATATTCGAATCGAACGCGGATAAAATATTGAATTTCGCCATGCGTATCCCCGGTTGGTGCAAAACCCCGTCTGCCGAATACAACGGCAAGCCGCTCGAAGTAAAAACGAAAAAAGGATTTTTCACAGTCGGCGCAAAATTCGTAAAAGGCGACGTTATAAAACTTAAACTGCCGTCCTTACCGGAAGTTGTGCCATATGGAAAAAACGGCGTTTTTGTGCGAAAAGGGCCGCTTTTGTACGCATGCGGCTGTCGCGGCGAAAGGATTCCGACAAGCCTCGGCGGAAGATTTTCCGACGACTTCCCCGCGTATAAAATGTATGCGGATAAAGAATGGAATTACGGCGTTTCGCCTTCGGAAGCCGATCCGCGCTTTGTTTTTTCCGAAAAAGCAGGTTACCCTTGGGATATAAAAAATTGCCCCGCCGCGATAGAGATAACGGCGAGGAAGATACCTGAGTGGAAAATCGAAGAAAAACATAAAGTTCTGTCCTTCGACAGCGAGGACGGAAAACACAGGAGCGTTCTGAAAGGTCGCTTTTCCTTCACGCCCGATCTCCCGAAAGGAAATTTCAAAACTTCCGATCCCGAACGCATATTATTGTTCCCGTTCGGCGTGTGCAAAATGAGAATTTCTATATTCCCGAAAATAAATTTGTAGCAAAAACCGCCTTTTTCAAAGGTTATCTCAATATTTGTTCACTATTCCCTTCATCTTGTCAAGGCATTTTTCCATATCGGAAACGAGTTTGAACTGCGTCCTCGCGCGGTCGAGATTGTGCCCTTCCCTGTGGGTGCGGAAGTAAATATCCCCGTCGAGATAGTCCGCCAAAAACCGCATTCCGCATTCATACGTCATAAGTATCGCGCCGAAAGCGAGATTATCTTTCTCGACCTGCGTGATACTTTCGCCCAAAGACGAGAGGTAGCCTTTCGTGTATTCTTCAAATAAATTTATGTTGAAATTGACTTTGGAAAGGTCTTTTTCGTCCTCCGCGGCGGTATTGCAACCGAAGCGGATACTGTCGCCGAAATCGTAGCAGATAGTACCGGGCATAACGGTATCGAGGTCGATAACGGCTACGGGTTTATCCGTCTTTTCGTCAAGCATAACGTTGTTGAGTTTTGTGTCGTTGTGGGTGACCTTGAGCGGCATTTGCCCCGTTTTTATGAGATTTACGAGGCTTTTGCAATATTTCTCACGCTCGAGAACGAAGTTTATCTCCTCTTGTACTCCCGCCGCCCTGCCGAGTTTATCCGCCGCGAGCGACGCTTTGAAATCGTTGAACCTCTTTGCCGTGTTGTGGAAATCGGGCAGCACTTCGTATAACTGCGACGCGTCGAAATCGGCAAGCATATTCGCAAACTCACCGAATGCGACCGCGCTCTGGTAAAACTGCCCCGCCCGCTCCTCTTTCTGGTGGGCGATGGCGTCGGTTATGAAAATATACACGCGGAAATACTCGTCGTATTCTTCCGAATAATAATAGGGCTTGCCGTCGCGGGCATATACGACGGAAAGGCTTTCCCTGTCCGGATCGCCGCCGCGCTCGGCAATTTTTTTGCGTGTGTGCTCGGTGACGAGGCGGATATTGTTCATAAGTTTATCCACCTCTTTGAAAAGATTTTTATTTATCTTCTGTAAAATATATTTTGTCTGAACGCCTTCATTTTCAACCACGGCGAGATACGTTTCGTTTATATGCCCTTCCCCGTACCTCTCGCAGGAAACGACCCTGCCCGTTATTTTGAAATTGCCTATCACTTTCTGAAAATCGTACTTCATTATTTCCTCTTGATAACAAATGTTTGTATAGGTATAATTATAGTTTCCGACGCGCAAAATGTCAACCTTTTAGCGCGGAAAACGAACGCAAACCGCAAAAAAAGACTTTAGTTCCCTTCCGTTTTCGCTTATACCCGAAAACGCCGCGGATAAAACTTCAAAAAAGCAAAAGCCGCGGGCTTTCTTTTCCGTCGAAAGTTTCCGCGGCCGTTATGGAGGTGAAAAAAGTATTATATTTTCCGTTTTTGGGCTTCACGCTCTTTTCAATTCTCTGCGCCTGTAAGTAAAGAACAGCGCGAGGTCAATAGAAACGACTAATAAATTAAAACAATAGAGTATAAGCACGTAATTTATATCGTGATTATATATCTTCCCCGCGATGCCGGAAACGTAACCTATTATAATCGCGAGAATAAATACCAGACTTTTGCCCTGCGTGGTTTTGGACTTAAAACTCTTGTAAACCGAAACCGGCCACGACAACCCGAAACAAATGAGCATTACCACTTCGAAAATTTTCATATGCAACTTCCTTGTTTTTTATTACACTTACATTATACACTTGACAAAAGCAAAAGTCTAATATATAATTTCAATTAAATCAATAGGTTAAACCTATGAATATGAGGGCGGTTATGGAAATACAGAAATTAAAATATTTTTATGCGGTTGCAAACCTTTTGCACGTTACGCGCGCGGCGGAAGAAACGCACGTTTCTCAACCTTCGCTCACGCAATCGATACACTCGCTCGAGAGCGAACTCGGCGTTCCCCTGCTCAAAAAACAAGGGCGCGGCGTAGCGCTTACGGAATTCGGCGTTTTCTTGAAAAAGCGGCTTGACGTTCTGCTCCCGCAGTTCGACGGCATACCGGACGAGATAGCCCGCCTGCGTTCGTCGGTAAACAACACGGTGAGGCTGAATATCCTCGCGGCGTCCAACTTCGTGATGAACGCGATTATAAAGTACAAGAAAAACAATCCCGACGTCATCTTCGATTTCGAGCAAAACGAGATGAAACGCGATTGCGACATCGTGATAACAACAAACGGCTCCACCCCTTCCAAGCGCGAAAACCACCTTAAAAGGTTCGTTAAAGAAGAACGCATTTTCCTCGCCGTGCCGAAGAAATCCGCCTACGCCGAAAACAGCGGCGTAAACCTTGCCGACTTAAAGGACGAAAAATTCATAATGCTTACAAACTACAGGCTGTTCGGCGTTATCTGCAAAAACTTTTGTTCGGTCGCGGGGTTTGCCCCGAAGATACTTTTCGAATCCGATTCTCCTTCGGTCGTTCAAAGCGTCATCGGAATGGGCGCGGGCGTATCTTTCTGGCCGGAGCGTTCCTGGGGTAAGATCAAAAACAAAAACATCGCGCTTTTGCCCGTTTCTTCGCCGGAATGTAAAAGAGATATTATCATCGAACTGCACGAAAGGGCCACAATATCGAAATACGCCGAGGATTTTTACGAATTTATTCTCAAACAGATATGATTTTTTAGCGCAATCGGAGATTTTCAGAAAATATCCGCGGGAAAAATGATCGATAGGCTTTTACGGAAAGGCAAACACTTGCAACCTTTCGCGTTTTCCGCCGCATTGCAAACAGGGCTCCCGCGGAGAATTTGAAAAATTATCCGCGGGAAAGAGGAGAAACCGACGGTCAAGGCTTACGGGCGAACACCTGCAGCCCGTTGCCAGACGGTCGCGTTTCGACGACGTCATCTTGAGGAGCGAACGCGACGAAAGATCTCTATTCTTCTTGTCAGCCCCT
>JAFTDZ010000280.1 GCA_017453885.1 Clostridia bacterium | reverse complement strand
TTTTTAAGTTCTATTTCAAGTATTTCCTTATCCGCCGCAGAGGCTTCCGGCTGGGCGAAGATAACGTTAGATGCGTCGTCCCGCGGTTTGTCTCCCTCGATAACCATTACCCGAAGGACGGATAACGGATCGCCGACAGTATCTATAACGTTGAGATCCATTATATAGTCAACGGACGCATTCCCCTCGTTTATAAGCCAAAAGGAATATGCCATGTAACGCAGACGGGATTTATCCGTTTTATCGCCTATCCCCGTGGATATATCGGAAGGGATATCGATAAACGTTGCGTCTCCCTGACCGCTCAACCCGCTGAACGTAAGGCGGGAAGTTCTTTCGGACATATCTTCCTTAACGCTTAAGGTGAGATAAACGCCGTCGTTACTCACGTTGATAATGAAGTTGCCGACCTTATTGCCGTATATCGTGAAGCCTGCGAACATTATCAGGAGAATAAGCGAAACCAGAATTGCTATTGTGGAAATGCGCATGTGCTTCAGGCGCTTTTCCCACCGGATTTTCTTATATTCCATTACCTGCTCCTTAAAACGGAAACCCCACGCGCCGCAACTTTCACAATTTTTACATAAAAGAAAAGTTGCCGCAACTTTAAGTGATACTTTTAGTTCAGCAACTGACAACCATATCTGTATAATCTATGCGTAAAAAACCTGCGTTTTGCGCATAGTTGCAGATATACTCCCACTTGCGATTTTATTTGCCGAAAAGCATATCGAATTAAGCGAAAAAATAATTTTGTTTAATAAAAACAGCATTGACGAAGGGAAAATGTTATCGAAAGCGCCCTCTTGCCCGCGGGGAACTTCAAAATCGGTAATAATGGTTTGACAGAATCGTTTTTAGGTTTTATAATAAACGTAAGGAGAAATTATGGCGAAAGATTATTATGCGGACAGAAACGTCCTCAACAACAGAAAAACGGAAGAAGTTCTCAGCGATCTACCGCCCTATGTGTTCGATTATTTCGTGGGGATCGAGCCGAGGACCTCTGCCCTCACCCGTTTGAATTACGCTTACGACCTTCGCGTATTTTATCAGTATTTATCTGAAAAAATCTTTAAGAATACGCCTGTCGCAGAGATAACTTTAGAACAACTTGAAGGGCTTGATTCCTTTATTTTCGAACGTTATCTCCTCTACCTTGGCGATTATGAAATCAACGGTAAAAGATCCACTTGTAACGAGCAGGCAAAAAAGCGGAAACTCGCTTCGGTCAGATCCTTCTATAAATATTTTTATAACAAAGGGTTACTTGAAGCGAACCCGTCCTCGAAGGTAACCCTGCCGAAGATCCACGATAAAGAAATAATTCGCCTCGAAGTAAACGAAGTCGTGGATATTCTGAACGAGGCGGAATACGGCGAAAAAATGAGCGGGCATATGAAACTTTATCACGAAAACACTAAACTTCGCGACGTCGCCCTGCTCTCCCTCTTCCTCGGAACGGGTATCCGAATAAGCGAACTCGTAGGGCTTAACGTGGACGATATAGATTTCATGACAAACGCCTTCATCGTAACGCGCAAAGGCGGAAACAGGACCATTCTCTATTTTTCGGACGAAGTAGGCGGCGCGCTTTACGAGTACGTAAAACAGCGCGAGGCGAATAAAAAGGTCCCGCAGGACGAACGCGCCCTCTTTCTCTCTCTGCAGAACAGGCGCATGAGCGTCAGAGCGGTTGAAAATCTCGTAAAGAAATACGCTTCGATAGTCACCCCGCTCAAGCACATTACCCCGCATAAACTCCGCAGTACGTTCGGCACGAATCTGTACCGCGAAACGGGCGATATTTATCAGGTTGCTGATACGCTCGGCCATAAGGACGTAAACACCACAAAACGGCATTACGCGGCGATTTCCGAAGACAACAGAAGAAAATCCGCGGAAGTTATCAGGTTGAGAGAGAAAGAGAATGGAGATTAAAAGAGAAAAGGAAATCGCTTACGTCATAGAGCCGTTATTTCAGGGCGACGATCTTGCCGACAAACTTGCCGAAATATGCGAACTTATTTCAAGCGCGGGCGCCGAAGTTTACGGCAATACCGCGTTTACGGTAAGGGAAATAATCCCCTCTGCTTTCGTCGGGAGCGGTAAACTTGCCGAAATTTTATCTGAAATAGAAGATACGCCCGTAAACACCGTGGTTTTCGACGGAGAACTTTCCCCCTCTCAAACGCTCAATATGTCGGCGGCGCTCGGCGGAGTAAAAGTAATTGACAGAACTACGCTTATACTCGATATTTTCGCGCTGAACGCATTGAGCAGCGAAGGAAAACTTCAGGTGGAACTCGCTCAATTAAAGTATATTTATCCTCGCCTTAAAGGGAAAGGCGAGGCGCTTTCCCGTCTCGGCGGCGGTATAGGAACGCGCGGCCCGGGCGAAACAAAACTCGAAACGGACAGAAGGCATATACGGGCGAGAATAAATTCGCTTGAAGAAAAATTAAAAGAACTCGAAACGCGCAGGGATCTTCAGATGCGCCGCAGAGAGAGAAATTCCTGCCCTACGGTCGCTCTCGTCGGCTATACCAACACGGGCAAATCCACTCTCCTTAACGCGCTTACCGGCGCGGACGCGTTCGTTAAAAACCAACTTTTCGCTACGCTCGATCCCACGGTCAGAAAGTTGAATCTCGACGGAGCCGAGGTATTGCTTATAGATACCGTCGGTTTCGTGCGGAATATTCCCCATCATATAATAGAAGCGTTCAAATCCACTTTGGAACTCGCAGTCAGGGCGGATCTTATACTCAACGTATGCGACGGCGGTAACGAAAGGTGGCGCGCGGAACTCGAAACCACGCTCTCCACCCTCTCCGAATTCGACTATTTGCCCGAGATACTCACCGTTATAAACAAGCGCGATAAAATAACCGATTTCAGCGGATACCCGAAGGACGCCGTATTCGTTTCGGCAAAGGAAGGAAAAGGTCTTGACGACCTGAAAAAAGCAATTTCGGATAAACTCTCCGCAACTTTCACGGTGCTGGATTTACGCCTCGGCTACTCGTCTCTCTCCGCTTTCAACAAGGCGGCGCGCTACGCGGATAAAACGGAATATTCCTACGGTGACGAATTCGTTGAAGTAAAAGCGACCGTTAAGAACGCCTATATAGGGAAATTTTCCGAATTCGTAAAATGAATATAAATTTATAGAAAAAAGGCAAGTCGATCTGTTCGGCTTGCTTTTTAACGTTCGGACTCGCTCGGTTTATCCGGAATGATTATCTCGTCTATTTTCAGTTCGTTATACTCTTTGCCCTCTATATTCAGGCATTTTCCGCAGTTATCGCATATCTTCGCGGGATCGAGGTCGCAGAATTCACACTCCATGCAATCGATACAATCCCTGTCGTACAGCACGCATCTCTTATTCATATATTTAATATACACCTTATTTTATTATTTGTCAACGCTTTTATGCGAACAAACGTTTGCTTTTTCTGTTTTGTTGTGTTATAATCGAAATATGAACGGAAGAAACGAAAAGATAAACGCGGTTTACGAATATATTGAAAAATACACCGAAGATAACGGTTTTCCCCCGTCGGTAAGGGAAATTTGCAGGGCGTGCGGAGTGAAGTCCACCGCGTCCGTTTACGACTATATAGAAGAACTCGTCAAGTCGGGTTTACTCAATAAGGCGGATAGTAAAAAACGCGCCGTAAGCGTCCGTAAAAAATGCGAGTACCGCCCTTCCCCCGTAATAGGCAAGATAACCGCAGGCAACCCCATACTCGCCGTGGAAAATTTCGACGGATATTATCCCCTTCCGAACGAATTCGGCGAAGATACTTTTATACTTAACGTGAGCGGTTCGAGTATGATAGGCGCGGGAATCTTCAACGGAGACAGGATAATCGTAAGGCGGCAATCCGTTTGCGATAACGGAGATATAGTCGTCGCCCTGACGGACGACAGCGCCACGGTAAAAACCTTTTACAAACGCGGCGGAAAAATAATACTCCATCCGGAAAACCCCGAAATGAGCGACATAGTGCTTGACGACGTTCGTATACTCGGTAAAGTTATCGGTCTAATTAGAAAATTTTAACATTAAAGGCGTTGCATTCCGCAACGCCTTCGGTATGTATATTATTTGTCGTCC
>JAFTDZ010000279.1 GCA_017453885.1 Clostridia bacterium | reverse complement strand
TTTCCCTTGTCCCGACCAGGGGAAGGCGTTTTCCTGCCCCGCTTGCGCATAGCCGAACGAGACCGACGGATATTTTTCCATCTGCCGGTAAAACCATCTTACCCACTCCTCGTTACTACCTCCCAAAGAGGCGTCGGTATTCGGGGGAAGATAACATTCAAGGGTTATCACGCCCTGCCCGTTATTACTGCCTACGAGCCCGCAATCGTATTGCCTTACGGGATCGCTGCCGAGCATACGGAAAACGGGAATGTTTATTTGCTGTTCCTTGGTTTGCGCGGGCGAAAACATATTGTTTTTACACGGATAATACGCCTGATTATAATACCCGCCCCAAAGCGAATAACCGTCCGTAAGCCATTGATCTTTACAGTTGAGCGACGCTTTCACCCCGTACTTTTCCAAATGCGCGAGGCTGACGGAATCTATTATCCAGGAGCCGACCGTCTCCGGATAACGACCGAACACCTTTTTGAAATCTTCCATCGCGATATCTATGATCCGGATACGCTCCTCGGGGGAATATCCGCAAGTGAGATCTATGTGTGAAAAATATTCCCACGTTCTGTTTTTATCTCCTTTCCACTCGCACCCCGCCCTCTCTATAAGATCGCGGTTGAGTTCAAGCCATAGACCTATTTCTATATATTCGTAAGGCTTTACGAGATCTACCCATTCGGGTTTTACGAGCGCGTCGTGCTGATAAAGAAACGTCGTGGGGATTTTATATTTTTCCGCTAACGCCATTTGGTTTATCACCGTTTCTTTCAAGTCCTCTTTGCTTGTCCTGTATTCTTCTTCGCTCCTTATGAAGTTGACGACCGTTACAATATTCATTTTCGTAAACCTTTTATTTATAATATCTTTACAGCGCACCGTAGGGGAAAAACTTTTTTTAAGTCGCCCCCCTGCTTCTACGCTCCGATAACGCCGAACGGCGCTATCGTTTAACGGTTTTCAAACCGTTATTATTCCGCAAAATCGGCGATAGCCGCCGCAGTGGATACGAACGCCGCCTTTTCGCCGGTGAGAATCCAGAGATTTTCGTCAAGACCGGTAAACGCTATATCCGCACAGGTCGTATCGTAGGCATAGGTGGTTATACCCGTAGAAGTAACGCCCGTTGCCTGATTGCTTATTACGTAAACGTTCTGCATCGGATCCGAATTACCCCAGGCAACGCTGTAAGAATTCTGCGAAGCGTTATCCGCGCAATAAATTACAACGTTCTTCAAAAGGGTATTGGTACCTACGTAAACAGACAAAGGAGCGGCGTTATACGCAGTATATTCCACAATGTCAATGAGCACGTTTTCTATCGTTGCGGTACGGATATTGGTTCCGAAAACGCCGCACATTCCACCGGCAAGCATAGCGTTGACTACGGCGACGTTCTTTACCGTTGCGCCTTCGCCTACCCAACCGAAAATACCACCGGCTTTATAAGTTCCGCCGTAAAGGGTGTAGCCTCTGCCGTCAAAAGTACCGATAAGACCGTATTTCATACTATTTCCGTCAATAGTTACGGACCAACCCGTAGGAGACATGATTCTCGCCATTTCTTTACCAGTAAGGTCTATATTGTTTCCGAGCACGAAATATCCGTCATAAGCATACACGGGTTGATTATCACGCGTT
>JAFTDZ010000278.1 GCA_017453885.1 Clostridia bacterium | reverse complement strand
TTTCTATATTGATATTCTTTCTCTGCATGGCGATCTCGTCCACCCGCACGGTTTTGAAGGCGGTGGTGCGTGCGCCGATAGCACCTATATTGAAGCACTTCATGCCCTTAACCACGCGGCAGATACCGGCGAATTTACGCAAATCTTCCGCGAAACAGGGGGTTAACGGATTTACGGCAAACTTTTCGGTAAGCGTATATTTTATGCCCGCCTGGCGGAACACGTTGCACATGGCGATCTTTCCGCAGACGGCGTCACGGCGGTGGGCGAAGTCCATTTTTCCTATCTCGTCCGGATACGCCTGCACGAGAATTGGAACGCCTGCATCTTTAAGGGCGTAGTATGCGCCGTTTTCGTCGCCGAAGTTCGGCAAACAAACTATAACGCCGTCGTACTCCCCTTCGTGTTTTTTCAAAAAAGCCGCGTATTTCTCACCTTCTTCGATGGTTTCCACCGCTCCGTAACGGGTTAAAGCCTCATCCATTACTATGTAGCCGTAGCCGTTTTTTTCGCATGCTTCGACGAGTTCTTTCCTCGCGTCCGCTATTAGTTCCCCGGGAAAAAATCCCCTGTTCCCGAAATACAATGCAAATATCGTTTTGTTCATTTTTTTCTCCTTTGATTATTTTACGTATCCGTAAGTGTGCCCGCCCGCGCCATAAGCGGTAAGCATTCCTTTCAATTCGTCGATGGAATATGTTTGCAACTGCCTGACATCGGCTTCGCCGAACGTCTGCATCATATTCGCAATAGGTTCTATATTCGCATTTGTGATCCAGGGGAGCCATACGCCGCGCCGTTCCGCCGTTACGAAATAAAAGTTTGAAATATCCGTTGCCTCGATCGCAAAACTGTTGTATGCATACTGCAGATCGCTAACCATACTTACTGTCTGTTTAGTATTGTTTTGAATAAACAGCGCGTAATCGTAGAAGAACGGGTTTTCAGTCCAAACGTACAACTTGAATAATTCATAGTAAATATACGCCATAAAAGTATCTATACTGCTGTGCCCCGTGGCTATCACGCTCAAACCGTCATTCATACCTTTTTCAAACGCTTTACCAGCGATAAGTCCATCGGGATTCGCCACGCTGAATTTATACGTATATGTCCATGAAACCGTAAAGATCGCCGCTTGCTCGGCATAGGTAAGATACTTCTCGTTCTTCGTTGCGGAATATAAAGCATTAAAGGCGTATATTGCAAAAATACCTGCTTCCCGATCGCACGTGTTTGCATTATCCGGTGTTCCGCCGACATATTTTCCGCCGGACGAAATATTTTCAATAACATAATTACCCGCCTTTATCGCGCAATTCAGATATTTTTCCTGTCCGGTCCATTCATACATTCTCACCAAAAAACGAATCGGAACGGGAGTGTTCAGTTTACTGTCCGCCATGGTTGTACTGTCGCTCACTTGCCCATAACCGTTTTCATCGGTGAACATATTGCCTCCGTAATCGTAAGCGCGATACCAACTTCCGTCGGCATTCTGCTTTTCGACCAAAAAGTTCGCATAACCCGTAATTGCTTCCGCCCAAAGAGTCGTGTCAATGTCACTTCGCCCCTCTTGCAGGATCAAGCGGTATGCGTCGAAAATACCTTCCGCACCATCGGTCATACTGCGCAGGTAACATGGCGACGAAGTAAATCCGCCGTTCGCGAACGACCATATCTTAAATACTCCGCTATCCATCGCCGCATTTTCCGTCCAATAATCAATAATGGCGATACCGTTATTGTAACTTACGGGATCGGTATGCTTCAACCCGTAACGAATCATCTGGTGTGCAAGAGAGGTTTGCATACCGATAAAACCGATCTCGTAACTAACGTTGAAGTTTTCACCGTTATCAACAAAGGTGGCAAACGGTACGCCGCAAGCACCGGACGCATGCGAGGAAAACAATTTTTTTAAGTCGGCGACCGAAGTATCATACAGACGGTTCAGATCCACTTCCGTAAGCGCGATCTTTTGTTGTGAAAAATGTTCTTCGTAACACAAAACCGACGCGGACGCGTAATCCGCCGTTACTCCCGCAAAAATACCGATTTCGAATTCCAACCCCTTTCCTGAAAGATCGGCAAAACGTTTCGTTGCCGATTTATTGACTACATATCCTTGCGTTTCGTAATTCGGATACGTGAAGCAGGCCTGCGGCGCAGGATCGCGAAGAATCCCGACCGAGCCGCAACCGAACTCGTCGGAAACTGTTGTAGCCTGATAATTTCTCTCATCGGGAGAGTAGATTTCGGGACGGTAATGCGAGATGGAAACGGTTGCGCCTGTCGCTTTATTCCGCACCATGGTCATTGGCAA
The DNA here is from genome assembly GCA_017453885.1 of Clostridia bacterium. GTDB lineage: Bacteria > Bacillota > Clostridia > Christensenellales > Borkfalkiaceae > RGIG3732. The sequence continues at coordinate 10,017 of JAFTDZ010000278.1, read as the reverse complement.
CCCCGTTCGCGTTTCCTTGACCTGGATACTCTTTACGCGGAAAGAGGAGCCTATTGATCCCGTCGCCATATTTTTATTATCTTTATACAAAACAGACGGGATAAAATATTCGCAGTCCTCGTAGTTGCCCGTCACGCTCGATTGATCGGTCGTCTGAAGGGCAATCCGCGAGTTATACCCTTTATTACGACTGCCTTTTTTAAGAATACGAACCGTGCGTTTTACGCGGATACCGCCGCCCGCGCGCATATACCTGTCCGAAACGAGAAGCGCCGTGCCGTCGCTGTCTTCCACGATCGCCTCGGCGGTAAGGTTCCCTTCTTTATCGCCGCCGAGCCTTTCGTAAGGAATCTGTTTTACCGTTTCTTCAAACGTGACGCCGTCGCTCGTGACCAGCGTGACGCATACCGGAGCAATGGAAACGGCGAGTAATTTTCCGTCTGCCGTTTCAAGACGAAACACATAACCGCTCCCCTCTTTCACAAGAAGTGCGTTCTGATCCGGTAAGATCATCTTTACGCCGGTTGGCCCCGGCATAACGAAAAAAGAGGCAATCTCTTCCGTCGTCTTTACTATATACGTTTGTTCCGTTTTTTCTTCAGCGGTGCCTGACGACGCAGATGATACGGTAGAAGAAGTCTTTTTCTCCCCCGTTCCGCTGCAAGCCGTTACGGAAACCCCCAAACATATTCCTGTTATAAAACATATCATCTTTTTTATCATACGTCCTCCCTTGCGCCGCCGGCGCCGTAATAATGCAACTGCGCAAGAAGTTCTTCTCTGCCAATTTCTTTTATGGCGGAAATGTCGTACGTGCCGAATGTATCCATCATCTTCGCCATCGGTTCCACGTTAGCATTCCCACACCACGGTAACCATACGCCTGTCGTGCCGGCAGTCAAAAAGTCAAAATCGGCAAAGTAACTGGCCTCGAGACACAGTCCTTTTTCGGAATAATTCAAATGCCCGTCCCAATTCAGATTGCGTTTAGTCAGGTTTTGCGCAAGATATGCAAAATCGTAATAAAATTCATTACCCGTATAAAGATATAATTTGAAGAAATCATAATAAATATATGCCATAAATATATCTACGCCGCTGTGCCCCGTACTGATCAGACTTTGCCCGCATACGGAAGCGTTCGTCTTGAAGTATTCCCCGACTTGCACATTTGGCTCTACGATTTTATAATCGGTCAACATTGTCCAGGTCGCCGTATAGACAGCCGCCTGTTCAGCGGCTTCCAGATAGGCTTTATCCTTTGTGATCTCGTACAATGAATTCATACCGTAAAGCGCATAAATTCCCGTTTCTCGGTCAGTACGCTCGATTCCGTCGCATACGCTTCCTGCGTATTTCCCGCTCGGGACGAGAATGCCGATCACATAATCCGCCGCCTTTTTTGCAGACGCGAGATATTTTTCCTCTCGGGTATATTCATACATACGCACGAGGAAACGAACGGGGACGGGAGTACACGTCTTACTGTCCGCATTGACAAACGCGACGTCTTCTTTCTGCCCGTATGTATTGTCTATGTCAAACATGTTTCCGCCGTAATCGTAGGCTCTGTACCAACTGCCATCGGTATTCTGTTTCGTCACGAGGAACTCCGCATATGCCGAAAGAGTATTCTTCCATTCGTTTACGTCCAATTTCAGCCTTTCTCCTATACGGATACAATCGAGCAATCCTTCCATACCGTCATTCATACGGCGCAGATAACAGGGCATAGTCGAAAAATTTCCGTCCCCAAAAAGATACGGCTTCACTACGCCGGAATCGGTCAAAGATCTTTCCGCCCACATATCCGCCATGGCTTTACCTTCGCGGATATATTCTTCTTCCCCCGTAGCGGCCCCGTAACGTATCAATTGATATGCCACGGAAATCTCCATACCGACAAAGCCCATTTCCATCGTCAGACCCGATTCTACGTGTCCGTCCGTCACAAAACAACCATATGGCAAACCGCAAATTTTTCCGTAAACGGTATCTTTTTCCGCATAATAAGAATGAAACGTTTTAATAACTTCGTCGTACACGATGTCCAGATCGGGAGTATAAACCGGTTTATTCTGTTCCTCATAAAACCGCACATAGACGTCCTGCATCGCGGCGTTGAAGTTTTCGGTATATGCTGAATACAGAGTCACTCCGTAAGAGGAAGAAAATCCTTGCCGGATAGGATGATACCTCTGCGCGACCGAATAACTCGACTGATACACCCAAGGATGTTCGCTGCAGGGATAAGCGTACCCAACGGCGGGCGTGGGGCCGCGCGTAACACCGACAGATCCTACCCTATAATTTTCATCTGTCAAGAACGCGGGCGAAATTTTATCGGAAACGTCGGAAGATATCTCCCCGTTTAAGCGCCCGATCGCCAACGTCCTTCCGGTCTCCTTCGAACGTTCCATCACGAGGGGTAATCCCGCCCTCGTCTCTTTCACGAAAATGGATTTGTTACGATACCCTGATGCGATACCGCCGGGTGCGTTCAAAGAAGTATCCTTATACCATACGCCGGGAATAAAATATTCCATACAGTCGTATGAATCATCTCCTTCATTTACGCGAAAGGATATTACCGAAGAAAAACCTTCATCCTTCGCCGCCGCCTTGACAATCGTTGCTTTTCTTTCGATTTTCAAAAAAGCGCCGACGACCGTATAGCGATCGGTCACCTCGATGACCGAACCGTTTTCGGTATCTATGATTCCTACCGCGCAGAGCGCCGAGGGGCTTCCGTACAGGTATCGGTACTCCGCACAATATTCTTTTTCCTCATCCGCGCCGACAGGTTTTATTCTGACAATCACGGGAGCGTCGGACAGGAATAAAACGTCGCTTTCGGCAGGTACATCATACGAATTCCCGTTTACGGATACGATTCTGACGGAATATCCTTCCGACGAGCGGTACAGATCGTACCGATTGCCTTCCACGATCAAGCCGAAGCCTTTCCGCACCTCCCCGCCGATAGCGTGCGCCTGCACATATTCCGATGGGAGCGGCAGATCGGCGTGGTCCTTAAAATCACCGGAAGAAAACGATTCTTTATTCTTTCCGACAGAACACCCCGCGAGCGTAACCAGAATAAACGCCGCCATAACGATTGAAAAAAACTTTTTTATCATATCTGTTTAATCGTTTAGGGAGAGTAGCCTCTCCCTAAAACCTTGCTTTTATTGCGTTTTAACGAACGGCATCCTTTTTCTTATCAAAGGCGAACACCGCAAAAGCAAACAGGATACCGCATAATAATACTACGTCAGTTCCGCCGACTACGCCGAAACAAGAGGATTTTTTTGAACATCCCGTATCGGTACTTTCTCCCGGTTCTGCAGCCGTATCAGTACCGTTGGAATCCGTCGGTTGCTCTGTTGCATTCTTCCCTTCTTCCACAAGGACAGAAGCGTTTTCAAAAGATACGTTCGAGAGAGTCATAACCGTACTTAACGCTCTGATCCCGAAGGAAAGGTCTTCAAGGTCCGCATTCTTATAATCAAAGATCACAACTTTGAGAATTTCATCATCAGTGTAGAAGTTTACGCCTGTGCCGTAATCGTAATAGAGGCGGATTACAAGGCGGTAAGAAGTTGTTTGTTCTTCGCCTTCACCGACAGTTTCTTCCATAACGGTGTATCTTACGTAGAACCGGTGCCCTGTTTCATCCCCCCAATCCTTTAAGCCGGCGACGGAAGGAACAGCCATAACACCTTCAAAAGTATATGCCTTGTTTTCAAATTCGACAGAAGTTTTGCCGTATCCTTCATAAGTATAACCGCTTATGGGGTTGCCGGCATTGGAGAGGATCGCATTATTAGTCCAAACATATTCATTGGAAATATTCTGATGAAAAAGGCCGATACCTATATAATTGTTTTTTGCATCAATTATATCAAGCCACAAGGACATTTCTCTTTCGCCCTCGGCGAGGACCACATCGAACCCTACAACAAAGTCTTTTTCAGCCTTATAATCTTTTTCGCCTGCAAGCGCGTCGAACGCAACCGTAAGACCGGGTTCGCCGTAAGATACGGGAGAGGACTTCGTATCGTCAACGGTGATCGCGTCGCCGTTGACCGTATAGACGGCGGGGAGAGATTCATTTTCTTTCCACGCTCCGAGATCGCCGTTCACCGTCGCGCCGGAAACGATACCTTCCGTCGATTTTGTCACTTGCGTAACTTCGATATTCGAAATCGTAACGTCTGCATTAAAGAAACGGAACCCGAAATATGCGTCCACAACGTTCCATACGTCGGTATTTTTCGTATAGAGCATCGCCTGAAAGACGGGCGTGACGGCGGTGTGGTCGAACCCTTCTCCGCTATTGAGGTATATCCTTATCCAAACTCCTTTTCCTTCGATCACGCTGTAAACGGTGGTAAACGTCCTTTCTCGGCCCGCCGTTCCCGTAAGAAGCCCGGCAAGGGGTAAAGCGGTCTTTTCGATCTGCACGCTCGAACCTTTGGCCGTATTGCCCTTTCCGTTGACGGAAGCGGCTTCAAGCGCGGCATTATTCTCTATGCCGTATGCAAATGCATTATACCATTGCGCCACGTACTGGAAGGCGGAACCGAAATAATTTGTCGAGTTCACGTAATAATAGAACCAGAATTGCGTTTCCGTTGTGTTCTGATTACCAATCCCGTTCGCTTTGACGGTAGCAGTCACTGCGTAATCGTATTCGGCAGACATTTCGCCGTCGTAAAGGTCTGCGAATTTTGCAATAAGTTGCGGCTTCCAAAATCCGTTCGTAGAGGCGTTTTTATCGTCGATTGTAACGCTACCTGCAAGGTTTGCGTTATCCCACGAGGAATAATCAACGGCAGTATCTTCATTTTCGTTTATGAGAGTCCAGATACTTTCGTTTTCCTCTTCACCTTCTTCCTCTTTAGGGATAAATACTTTCGCGGAAGAAACCGTTGCGACATTATCGTACGCACGGAAGCCGATGAAAGAGTTTTCTACTGCCTTGGCATCTTCACATTCAATATCGAGGGAGTAGAAAAGATTTGTTTTTTCACAGGTCGCGCCGTAGTAAATACGAAGGAGAGCGCCCGTTTCCGTTGCAGTCGCACGAACAGTAAACTCATGGCCTTCTTCAGTTGCCAATGTTTTCAATCCGCTTTCGGCTATAGAAGCGAACATTGCGGCAAACGATAAATCCGCAGAAGGCCCCGCTTGATATTTTTGAACACCTGCTTTGTAGGTAATCATCGTAACTTCAGGTGCTATGAAATTCGTTCCGCCGATAACCGCGTTGGTCCAGCCGCGCGCTTCGCCCGAGCCTTGATAATAGAACGTCAAATTGATCTGACCGCCGCCGAATATACCATAGTTAAAGGTAACGGGTTGGTCGCCAACATTGTTATCGGCAAGTTTTACGTTGAAGTTAAACGCAATATCCGTACCCGTTATGCCGTTGACGGCAGGTGTGGTATAAATAGATTGATCGTAAGGGTATTCGGCAACGCCCACGGTAGTTACGGTAACGGTGTTGTTTCCGTTATCTATAACGGTCGCCTTCCTTCCCGCATCATACCAGTTGGATTTTACAAGCCCTACGGGATCCGTAACGGTGAAAACCGATTCAAACGCATGGAACCCAAGGAAAGAACTACCCGTTTCCATAGCGACCTCGTTTTCAATATCTATAGAATAGAAAAGTTTAGTGTTATCATCGATATTTTTCGTACCGTAATAAATTCTGATCAAAACTCCATTTTCCGTTTTAGTTACGCGGAAAACAAAATCATGGCCTTCCGCAACGTCAATGGTTTTTAATCCGCAATTTTTAACAGACAATCCGAAAGCAAAGCCTTGAGTAGTAAATACCGTGGCTTCGGTTTTATTGATTTCTTCACCCGCATTATACGTTGTCATAGTAAGCGTAGGCGAGTCAAAATTTGTTCCGCCGATAACAGCGTTAGTCCACCCGCGCGCCTCGCCGGAGCCTTGATAATAGAACGTTAAGTTTATTTGAGCCCCGCCCAGAATACCGTAGTTAAACGTAACGGGTTGATCGATACCGTTATCTGTGAACTTTGCGTTAATGCTATACGCAAAGTCGTTATAAGAATCTACGTTTGCCCCTGCCGTTGTGTAAATGCTTTGATTAAACGCATTATTCGTTCCTTGGGAACTCGCACTTACCGATCCGTCTTCATTAACGGTAAAATTAGCGGCGCCTGCATTGTTCCATTTTGATGTTGCTTCCGCTTGTACCGGTGCGGTTGCAAGTCCGAAAACGGAAAAAGCGAGTAGCGCAAAACACATTGTAACCATTGCAACCATTAAAAGTTTGGTAATTTTGTTCATTTTACTCTCCTTTATATTTTTTTGTGGTTTGACCACTAAATACCTTATTTGTCAATTGTTGTAATTATATAGTTCGCGTTAATAAATCTTGTATCGGTATAAAAACTTACGATACAACCTCGCTTTTCTCTCGCGTAAACTATAATATATTCTATAGCCCCTATAATAGTTGTCGGCATGATATACATACATTGACCATTCGCCCGACGCCGCGCCATAAGTTACCGGTAAACCGAGAAACAAGAAATGTTTACCTTCGAGCGAAATCACTTACGTGCCTTTGTCGGTGCCCTCGTTACTTTCGGTTCCACCGTAAATCCGCAGCCCGTAAAGCCATTACTTTTATCGTCGAAACACAAAAAACAACGATATTTTCCGTAATTTCATAACAATTTTTCCTTTTTATTTTATCCTTTTATGCTGTCCGCACTGACGGCGCTTCCCAAAAAATACTTCTGTGCGAAAGCGAAAAGGACGATACTCGGTATCAAAGCCACCGTGCAAGTCGCCATTACTTTTTCGATCTGTTTGACGTTCGACGAATACATACTGTACACGGTGAGTTGAATGGTGTATAGTTGTTTGTTCGACCCGATATACATTAACGGCCCCATAAAATCGTTATACCCGCCGTTAAAGGCAAGCAAAAACTGTGCGAGCATTGCCGGCCAGGACAGCGGCATAATGATATAGAAGAATACGCCGCCTTTATTCAGCCCGTCTATGATACCCGCTTCGTCCAACTCCCTCGGTAAGCCCAACAGGAATTGCCGCAGAAAAAATATCACCGTCACGCTGCCGCACATTCCCGGGATAATAAGCGGTAAAGGAGTATCTGTCCAGTTGTACAGTTTAGCAAACATAATATAGGACGGAATCAGCGTGATAACGCCCGGAATACATATTGTTGCGAAAAGAAGCCCGAATATCTTATCCCTGCCCTTGAAATGAAGGCGGGAAAGCGCATACGCAGCCATCGTGGACGACAACACTCCGACGATACAAGGCGGCAACGCATAGGCGAAAGAATTGAGTATTCCGGAAAGCAGACGGATATCGCCGTCACGAAAAATTTCCACGTAATTCGTAAAGACGAATTTTTCGGGTATGGGCGATTGTCTGAAAACGTCGTCCCCCGTCTTGAAGCCGAGCAACAACGCATACATGAAGGGCATCAGAATGGCGAACGCCGCGATGACCAGCAAAAGGTATTTGAGAAACCTCATAGGGAATACGCGCGCCAAATATCCGTACCGATTAGCGGATATACGTTTTGCGGAATACAATATTTTACACACCGCGAACCACGCCGCGACGAGGGCGACTATCGCCCCGATAAAAATCCACGCTCTATACATCGTATCCCACCCAGAATTTCGATAACCGGAAATTGATTGCCGCAATCACGGCGATCAAAATCCCGTAAAATACACCCATAGCACAGGAATAACCGTAAGTCGTATTTCCGTATCCGTGCCCCGCGTATTTATATATTACGAGAACGGGAGTATAGCCGTCGAGCCCGATTGCAAGAAATTGCGAATACGCCTGTAAACTTCCTACCAACCCCGTCAACAACAAATAGAAGGTCGTAGGTGAAACCATAGGCAGAGTTATCTTGAAAAAAGATTGAACGGGCGTGGCTCCGTCGATCTCCGCCGCTTCATATAAATGCCCGGGAATATTCTTCAGCGCGGCAAAGTAAAGCAACATACTGCCGCCGAACCCCGACCATAAGCACATAAGCAGCATAGACGGCAGCACGTGCGACGGCGCAAAAAACTCATACCTCTCCACGCCGAAAAACTTGAGTATCCCTATCAGCGGTCCGTAAACGGAATTATACATCCAACCCCATATAGACGTCGTCGCGACGACCGAACAGACCATAGGAAGATACAGGATAACCTTGAAAAAGTTTTCTATCCTTCCACCTCTTTTAAGAAGACATGCTATCACTAATCCCACAAAAACGTTAAGTAAAGTTATCAGTACCGCGAATACGAAAATGTTCTTGAAACTGCTCCAGAACTGCGTTTCCTTGGATATATCGAAAAGCCTTTGATAGTTTCTCCACCCGACAAAAGTCGGGGCATTGAACATATCGTAACGAGTGAAAGACAGATAAACGGCATAACCGATCGGAATCAGGATAAACAGAATCATGCCGATCGCGATGGGGCTCAAGAAAATAGCGCCCCACAATCCGTCGTGATTTTTAAGTTTTCCGCTACGTTTATAAGCCATGCGTAAAAAGCCTCGATCTCTTATCAGAAAGTATAATCGTCCCAGTCAACACGTAAGATGGAGTTCACTTCATTATGTGCCTGCGCAAGAAATTGCGATATAGTCTGATACCCTGTATCTTTTTCCTGTAAGAAAATATAGCCGGAAAGCGTATCGATTCTCGCCACCCATCGGAAAGAATACGGGAGATACGACATCCTGTTCTTGTGCTGGCTTTTCGCCGCGTTTACGAAAGCATCCGTATTCGCAGGGAGTTTGCCGGCGTCAACCTGTTTCAACGCCGCAACCGCCTCTTCCGTATCGTAAAAAGGAATACAGAACCCCGCCTTTGTGCCTGCGATCTGTCCTTCCAGACTTGCGCAGTATTCAACGAATTTCCACGCCCAGTATTGATTTTGAGAATTTTTATGCACGGCGAACCCAACGCTGCCGGAACTGCTGTTGAGCGTGGGATTCGCGGAAAACGAGGGAACAGGACACACATCCCATTCAAAGTCCCCTATCGTCCTGTAAGAGGTGACCGCCCATCTGCCGGTTATCAACGTTGCGCAAGTTCCCGCCATAAACAGAGTGGACGGATCCGCCGTGGACGCAGTAGCGCCGTCAGGCATCAAACCTTCGCGGAACATATCCAGATACAGTTGATACGCTTCCTCTACTTTAGGATCGGTCAACGTTGAAACGGCAGGCGTTTTGCTTGCATCGATGAAATCCGCGCCGTTCGACCATACAAGACCTTCGATCTGTACGTTCCCCACGGCATACAGCGTGTTATCCGCCGCCTTGATATCCTTCCACATCCGGTGTGCGGTCTGTATATCGAAACTCTCCGTCGCGGTGAGAAACTCTTCGTATTTATCGTAGATACTCGTTCCGTCAACCGTCAATTCTCTCAATAGATCCTTATTGTAATACATAACATACGGACCTACGTCCTTCGGAAGCGCATATATTTTGCCCTTCCCCAAAGAATACGTGCTCCCGTCGTACATATACCGATCAACTACGTTAGCATATATTTTATCAATGTCGATTACTTCGCTCTCCCGCACTCTGTCCGTCAGATCAAGCATAACGCCGGTATTTACCCATGAACCGAAATACCCGTCGGGAACGAGGAATACATCGTATTTATTACTGCCCGCCGCCATATTATTCTGGAACTGATTCGCATAATCGTCAAGGATATCTACCTCAAACGACACGTTTGAATATTTTTCCGTAAACGCGCGGGTAAAACATTCCACGCCGGCGCGCTCGAGGGCGGCACCCGCGCTGGACCAGTTCGCGATCCTCAGAGTAACGGGGCTGTCATCCGTGGTACCTTCTCCGCCGGAATCCCTCGATTTTGGCTTACACCCGAAAAGAGAGAGTACAAGAATAGCCGTAATAAATAAAATTATCATCCTCTTTGCCGTTTTTGCCATCATAGTTTCTCCT
>JAFTDZ010000277.1 GCA_017453885.1 Clostridia bacterium | reverse complement strand
GATTTCCGAGTACCATACCCACCGCCGTGAGTATTACCACGTTCAGTAAAGATTTGAAAAACAATCTGTCCGAAAAAACCGCCGAGTAATTTTCAAACCCGACGAAACCGAACGACGCCCCGCCTTCCCAGTCCGTAAACGAGCGGGTGAAAGCGGTGACCGTAGGGTAAAGGCAGAACACGCATAGCATTGCGAGGGCGGGCAAGATCCATACTAACCCGAAATATTCTCTTGCCTTTCGTTTTTTCGATCCGGTGTAACCCATCATTCCTCCGATATTTTAACGGCTTCTCTCCGTTCCCGCGGCGGGCCAGGTCTTTTGCCCCCACTTGTTCTGATTGTAAAGCGTGTTCGCCTCGGTAACGAACGATTCGAATAAATAACGGGTAAGCTCGCCCTTTATGGCGGACATTTCCGTTACGAGCGCGGTTTTACGGAAGTTGACGGTAGCGTCGTAATAATTCTTATTCATATTACTTCCGCTCGACGCCGCGCCCCAAGCGAGATTTTCGGGGTTTTTAACGTCGTTTTCGTATACTTCCGCAAGTTTAACGAAGTGAGCGTACGTTGTGTTGCCGGAAAGCGGAATTGCAAAGCCCCTGTCGTTTACCATTTTGTCGTTATTTTCAAAGCAACTCAAATACATAAGCATATCTATGCACGCTTTGACGCATTTATCGTTTCCGCTCGCGGCGTCTTTCGCCATTGCGGAATTGGATATAGCCCAACCGGTAGAGTAACCGGAAAGCCCCCTGCGAACATTGCCTTCTACTTTTACCTGTGTGTAATAATCGTTTGCGGCGACGCCTTCCGGCTGCGTTTCAAGTACCGGATAAGGCATCACGCCCACTTCGAAATCATCGCCCACCTGATCTATGAAACTCCTGATGTTTCCGCCTACCACTTCCAGCATTGCCACGTTGCCCACTATAAACTGTTGTTCCGCATAATAACTGCCATAATTCGCGGGGTAATACTTCGCAGATTGTTTTATAAGCCTGTAAAGTTCAACGTAACGGTCGCTGTCCGGCGAGAAGTACCTCTCACCGTTTCCGTCCTTATACATAAACCCTCGCACAAATTCTTCGGCGTCGATGATCCCGTCTTCATTGATTACGTCGAGATATTTCATAACGCCCGAAAGAAGCGAAGATTCGAGATAAGAATCGTACCAAGGATACATCGAATAGAAAGGACAAATGTACTTCGAATCGTCGGAAGGATCGGCGCGGTTTACGGTTTTAGCGTAAGCGTTGATCTTGTCCTGCACTTCCATAAATTCCTTGTAGGTAGCAGGTTCTTCGTTTACGCCCGCGGCTTTCATAAGCGTTTTATTGTAAAGAAGCCCTATGGGGTTTTTCTCCATGGGCACGGTAAATATCTGCCCGTCGGGAGAATAGAATGAACTGTACTCTTCCTCTCCGTATAAATCTTTCCATCGAACACTGCCTGCCTCGCCGCTTTTGCTGTATTTGTTAGGTTCGTTCATAATGTCGGCAAGATCGTAGAAATACCCTTTGCTCTGATCTTCCGCGATCGTGGTTGGCAGGTAATAAACTATTTCCGGCGCCGTTTTATTTAGAAGCATCGGAAGCATGGTTTCCCTGTCGTTATTGATTGCCGTGGAAGATACGGAAAAATAATAGCCGTATTCGCCCGCGTGGGACTTGTTCCACTCCGAAACAAGTCTTTCAAGCGTATTGTAAGGATAACGGTTAGTGTACTCGTCGTACTCGAGAGAAGCGGTGCTGTTGTAAGTTATGTTCTGCCCGCCAGCCTCTATCGTCAATTTGACGTAGCCGGAATAATCGCCGCCGTCTTTTACGCTCTCCACATTTTTCGTGGAATCCTTTCCGTCAGAAGCCATCTTACACCCGGCAAACGAGCCGAACGACAGTGCCAACGCGGCCGCAAGTGCCAAAAATTTTGTAAAAACTTTCATTTTTTCCTCCCGTCTTTCGAATATGTATTGTAAATGTATTATCGATACATTTTTTATATCGTAATTATAACACAGATTTTACTCTTTGTCAATACTTTTTTTAATTTTTTTTTCAAACTTTTCAACTTTTATGAAGGTAAATGATTGACTTGCTCGTAAAAATGTATTATAATTTAATGAAATTATAACATATTGGTGATATTATGTCGGATACGTCGTTTTTATATAAAAAAATAACCAAATATCTCGCGGAACTTATAAGTGAAAATCTCAACAATAAAGATTATTATCTCCCTACCGAAGCGGAAATTTCGGCGCGTTACAAAGTGAGCAGAATAACCGTTCGCAAAGCCTTTGACGAACTGAACAAGAACAATATCCTCACCAGAATTAAGGGCCGCGGCACTTTTATTTCCGAAGGGGTTACGAAAGAGGACCTTGTCGAATATCTCGGCATCGGCAGCGGACGAAATAAAAAGATAGCGGTTATTCTTCCGCTCCTTGACGGAAGCCAACATATAATATCAATATTATCCGCAATAATACGCGAAGCATACGATATGAACGTTTTTGTTTCCGTATCGGATATGTCTGTTGAAAAAGAGCAGAAAATAATCAACGAATATATTTCGATAGGGGTTGACGGGATAATCGTTTACCCCATCGATAACGACATATATAACAATACTTTGATCTCCCTTGCCACGTCCGATTACCCGCTGGTATTGGTAGACAGGTCGCTTCCGGGCCTGAACTTCGCGTGCGTTTCTTCCGATCACCGCGGAATGATGGCAAGCGCAATGAAATTTCTTCTCAAAAAAAACAACAGGCACATATTGTTTTTCAATTCCAACACAAAAACGAACTCCGCACTCGCCGCCCGGCAAGAATGTTATGTAAATACTCTCTCGCAACATAATATATATAATCAATATTATTTCTCTTTCAACGGAGACCTCGATCCCACATCGGAAAGTTTTGCCGAAAAATTCAGCGAATATATCAAAAACAATCCGGAAATCACCGCGATAGTCACCGCGGATTACGCCAGCGGTATGCACCTTATACAAATAATGAACATTCTAAAAATGAATTATTCAGAAATCTTCGATACGGTTTTTCTCGACTTCACCGACCAGCCGGATATATTCCACTCCACTGTAAATATGTCGGCATACGTTCAGCAGGATTCACAAAAAATAGGAACGGAAGCGGTGAAACTGTTAAGAAAAGCCATCGATAAACAGCCTTTGACCAAAAGCAAAACAATATCAATTCCCACCGAATTCGTTGAAACCACCATATTATAAAAACGGCACGACGCGTTTTTCCGCATCGTGCCGTTTTCTCTCGCTCGCTATTCGATCATAACGGTAACGCCGATCCGTTCCTTTACCGTTATTTTTACTTTTCCGCCGGAATAACGATACTTCGCCGAAAAATTTCCGCCGCACACGGAAAGCGAAAATTCGGCCGTTCCCATACCCTCAACGTATCGAGGGGCAAGAACCACCTTGTTTTCGGACGGATACAATTTAACCCCTAATATACCGTAAAAGATTTGTTTTACACAAGCACCGAACATAGGATGGTCGTGAGAAGTTTTTCCGTCCCAGTCCTCCCAAAGAGTTGTGGCGCCGTTTTTCAACATATAGCCGAAAGACGGATATTCCGTTGCCGTAAACAGTTTGAAAAGGAGATCCGCTTCCCCGTTTTCGGCAAGGTACGCAAACAAAACGTCCGTTCCGAAAATTCCGGTATCCGGTTTCCCTGAAAGAGAATATCGCTCGATCAATGCGTCCTTCATGGCTTTATTTCCTATACCGAGTGATAAAGCGAATGCGTCAGCCCCCTGTACTCCGCCGCAATAAGTGTTATTTTCGCTATCGTAATATTTTTCGGTAATTGCCGAAAGGCTCTTTTCTATGCGTTCGGCGAAATCCACGTACTCGTCCGTTTCTCTCCCCAGATACTCCAGCGCCCGCATACATTTTATATAAAAATACGTGTTTACGAAGGATTCCGGCAAAAGGACTTTACCAGGCGTACACCAGTCTCCGAGGCACCACCCGCCCGGCATCTCTCTGACAACCAATCCCCCGTCGAGAAATCGCTCCATACTTTCTATATATTTCAAACCGTTACGAAAATACTTCTTTACAAACGCCTTATCTCCGAATAACTTATAATGATAATATGGAACAAGCACCATGGCTCCACCCCATCCGCCCGGTCCGCCGCCGCCACCGCAAAAAGGCGCGGTATGCTGAACGTGCCCGGTAACGATATCCTGGCAATCCGCAATATCTCGTGTCCATTTTTCGAAAAATCCGCGCGCGTTTGTGAGAAGCATCGCGCTTTCGCACACAAGTTGCCCGTCTCCGGTATAGCCCAGCCTTTCCCTGTGCGGGCAATCGGAAGGGATACCCCCGTGCATATTATTAAGTTGTGTTCTTATATAAATATCGTAAAGCCGGTTAAGCGTTTCGTTCCCGCAAAAAAATTTACTCGTAACGGCAATATCGGCGTGTACTACGTTTACTTCTATCTGTTCCGCCCTCCCCTTGACTTCAAAGTACCGAAATCCGCTCCAGCAGAAAAACGGATGAACAGAAGTGCCCTTTTTCGCAGAAAAATAAGCAGTTTCGGAAATTTGTCCTTCCCCGCCCGCCGAAGTAAAATCAAGACTGCCGTTCTTAATGTTCTCCGCGTGTTTAATAAAAACGTCTTCTCCAGCCGAAACGAACGATACGAAACCGCTTATATTCTCACCCGCGTCGTATATTATTCCGCCGTCGGTTCTGCCGACTTCCGCCGGCTTCAATTTACGTATAATCTTATCGTTCGGGCATTTTTGCAATAGATATTTTGCCTTCGGAGCGGGTATTTTTTTGACGGGAAAAATGCCGTATTTTTCGTGTGCGGTGAAAATATCCCCGCTAAAACGCGTATAATCGTGCGTTTCTCCGTAATATAAATTGTTGAAAGTTATATATCCTCGGCCGGCTTTTTCTGTTCCGTCGGTAAAAACGCGATAACTTTTACCTGTCGAGCCGTACGTTATTTCAAAGCAAAGTATACG
>JAFTDZ010000276.1 GCA_017453885.1 Clostridia bacterium | reverse complement strand
TGCGGAAGCGGTATGGCGACCGATCCCGTTCCCGTACCGCCACCACCGTATCACGGGGAAAAAGAAAAGTTTTTTGATTTCGAGGATTTGGTGTGTAAAGGTAATAAAAAATTTAGTTTCAGCGAAAAACTCGGAGAACTTATTAATTTGATATATGGACTTGACAATGATACTCCGTCTGAAGCGCTATATCCCTCTTATTTTGAAGTAACATTGAAGAAAACACAAACTTATCCCGTTTTGACTTTGCGGGAACTGTTGGGCTATGTGACCGGTAAATATAACGAAAAAGCAGATAGAGAATTTGACGCTAAAATGGAAACCGCGAACGAAAAAATAAAAGAGTTTCGTTATTTATATATTACGCCGGAAGACGTACCCGAAGATGATAGGTATGAAGGGTATGAAGTTGATTTTCGCCAAAAAGTAATAATAACGCCGAATAATCCTACAAAGTACGAGATCCTCGACGTGTTAAGTTTTATAGCGGAAAGCCTTTTGGTTAAAGATATAGATATAATATTTGTTTGATATGTATTTGTTTAATATGTAAATCATAATTAAATTGAAAGGAGTACGGATTTATAGAAGATGAATACGTTCATAAAAAACGAAAGCCCCGCAAAATGAGCGATAACGCGTGTTTTACGGGGCTTATTTAATAAACGCAAATAATAAAGCGAACAAAAAAGCCGCCGCGGTCTGTCGAAACCGCGGCGGAAAGTTCAGCAAAATTATTTTTCTATCTTTTCTCTGAAAAGTTTTATCCATTCGTCCGCAATCAGGGTGGCGCCGGCTATCATCGGGTGAACGCCGTCGAAAAGGTAGGGTTCCACGCCGTACTTCGCGGCCGCCTCGTCGAACTTTTTCTGAAGGGGAAGGAAGTACAAGCCGTATTCGGCGGCGAGTTTTTCCGCCACGCGGGCGTATTCCCTCACGCCTTTAAGTTGCGCGTAAACGTCGTCGATAAGCGGGGAATAGAGAACGAAGGGTTCGCAGATAATTATTTTAAGGTCGGGCAGGCGCTTTAAGGTATCCTCTATCATCATGCGGTAGAACCTCTCCCAGCGCTCTATATCCACGCCCCTTTTCCACGCCGCCTCGTGCCAGATATCGTTTATGCCTATGAGGATACTCAACACGTCCGGCTGTTCGTTCCACACGTCCTCTTTAAGCCGCGCGTAGAGATCGACAATGCGGTTGCCGCTTATGCCTCTGTTCAATAATGTGTGTTTTAGGGGGTTTTCGCGGAAAAGTTCGCTTGCTACTACGAACGGATAACCGCTGCCGTAACGCCATATTTCCTGCGCGTTTTCGTCCCTGTTTCTGCCCATGTCGGTGATGCTGTCGCCGTAAAAAAGTATTTTCATAATTTACCTCGCAGTAAAATTTTAAGTTCTTTCGGAGTCGTCGCGCCCTTCGGCGGGTTCGATGAATTTTTTATAACCCTCGCCGTACTTCAGGCATTTGGAAACGCGGCTTAAAGTTGCGGAAGAAATATCCGTTTCGCCGATGATCTGCTCGTAAGTGTGCCCGCTTTTCAGAAGGCTCGCCGCGCGGACGCGTTGCGCCATAGAATAAATTTCCGTTTTGGTGCAGAGATCTTCAAAGAGGATCTCGCAGTCCTCTGCCGTTTGCAGTTTGAGTATTACATTGAACAGTTCTTTCAGGTCGCGATCGCTATTATTCATACGATTACTCCAAGTCCTTTTCTCCGGACAAAAAAGATTTTAATTTTTCCGACTGCGGAGAGCCGAAAATTTCGCTCGGCGCGCCGAATTCCTCTGTTTTTCCGTCTGCGAGGAAAGCGACTTTGTCGGATATTTCCTTCGCGAAACCCATCTGATGCGTCACTATTATCATCGCGCGGTCTGTGCGTTTTAGCGATCTTATCACCTTCAGCACTTCGCCCGTAAGAGCGGGATCGAGCGCGGAAGTCGGTTCGTCAAAACACAGTATTTCCGGCTTTAACGCCAGCGCGCGTGCTATCGCTACGCGTTGTTTCTGCCCGCCGGAAAGTTCCGACGGAAAACTTTTTTCTTTACTCTCAAGCCCCACGAGGGCGAGATATTCTCTCGCGGTCTCCTCGGCGGTCTTGCCAGAAAGCAAACTCTCGGCGCCGGTTTTAAGCCTGCGTTTTTCGCTCAAAAACAGGGGAAGGCGTATATTTTCCAAAGCCGAGTATTGCGGGAAAAGGTTGAAGTTCTGAAACACCAGCCCGAACTTCAGCCGCTCTTTCAGGGCGCGCCTTTTTCCGTCCGAATAGATTTCTTCGCCGCCGACGATGATTTTTCCGCCGTCGATCGGTTCAAGGTTGTTAAGGCACCTTAAAAGAGTTGTTTTTCCCTCGCCCGACGAGCCTATTACGGAAAGGACTTCGCCTCTCTCCAAAGAAAGAGAAATACCCCCTAAAACGCGGGTTTTCCCGTAGTTTTTCACAAGATCTTTCACTTCGAGATAAGCCATTTCCACCCCCTTCAAACGCTGAAAGACAAGCGTTTTTCCACTCGTGACGCGGCGAACGCAACGAGAAGGCATAGCGCGTAATAAACTATCGCCGCGGCGAGGTAGGGGAGCATGCTCACCTCTTTGGAAGCGAGGCGTTTTGCCGCCGTGAACATTTCGGCCTGACCTATAGCGAACGCGAGCGAAGTATCCTTTACGAGGGTTATTATTTCGTTTGCGATAGCGGGCGTAACGCGCTTTAACACCTGCGGGAATATCACGCGGAAAAAGGTCTGCGCGCGGGTAAAGCCGAGTACCGCCGCCGCTTCGTGCTGCCCCTTGTCTGCAGACGTTATCCCCCCGCGGAATATCTCCGCGAAGTAGGCGGCGTAATTGAGCGAAAAGCCCGCTATAACAGCGATAAACAGCCAACTTTCGCCCATTCGTTTGAGCGGTATGCCGAAGGCGTAATAGGGCAGAAAATACGCTACGAAAAGTTGCAGCATAAGCGGCGTTCCGCGCATTACCGATATGTAGAACCTGAACAGGAGAGAAACGGGTTTAAGTCTGCACAGCCTGCCGAAGCACACGGCAAGCCCGAGCGGGAGCGAAAACGCAAGCGTCAGCGCGAATATTTCCGCCGTGTATAAAACCCCGTATCTCAACGACCATAGTATATCCGACAAATTCATTTTTGTCAACCTTTTGAAAAGGCGCCGCCGAATTTTGCGACGCCTTCGTCCCTTTTTTATTTTTATTTCAGAAGAAAAGCGTTGTAATCCACGCCGTATTTTTCGCATAAACCTTTGATGAAGGTTTCGTCCTTGCCGACCTTTTCCATCTCTGCGGAAACCTTTTCGCACAGTTCCGCATTGCCCTTTTTGAAGCCGACGGCGTAAGTTTCGCTCGCCACGGCGTCGGGAATAATTTTAAGCGAAGAATCGTTTTTCACGAGGTACGCGGCTACGCCCGCGTCCACTATAATAGCGTCGTAAGCGCCGGCGGTAAGTTTTTTGCAGGCGGTGTTGTATTCCGGTTCGGTATAGAATTTTCCGCCATCGAAACTTCTCGTAAGTTCCCCGTTCTTTTCGAGCGCCGCCTCGCCCGAAGAATCGCTCTGCACGGCTACCTTTTTCCCCGCGAGGTCCGCAAGCGAATTTACGCCTTCCGTAGCGGTCAGCGCGACGATGCTGTTATCGAGGTACCTTACCGTCCACTCGTAATCGTTCTCTCTGCCCTCGTAGGTGAAACCGTTCCATATGAAATCTATCGCGCCGGTCAGCAGCAGGGCGTCTTTGGCGTCCCAGTCGATGGGGCGGAGTTCGAGTTCGTAACCGAGGTTGCCTATAACTTTGCGGGCGAATTCTATATCGAACCCGACGAATTGCCCGTTTTCTTCATATCCGAACGGGGGGAAGTCCGCGTCGAACCCGAGTACGAGTTTTTCTTTCTCGCCGGTACTTTCGCAAGAGGTGAACGCGCATACGCCCGTTAAAAGGCATAAAAAAAGTAAAACGGTTAACAGTTTTTTCATATAAGTGTTCTCCTTTTTTACTTTATCACTTTACAGCGATAAATCATTTACGGAAACATTATACTTTATCACTTTACATTTGTAAAGCGTTTTGAAGCGGGTTTTTGAATTTTTTTGAAAAATATTGAGAATTGAAGGTACGAAAAAGCCCCCGCGTAAAAGAGCGGGGGCGCGGCGGAATGATTTATTCTATTCCGTTTTTCTGTTTGTAGTCGATAAGCGCTTTCGCGAGTTGGTCGCCGCAGGAAGTGTCCGCCTGGCATTTTATGCCTTTCAAGGTCTTTATCACCTCGTCAATATCCATACCGTTGACGAGCCTCGATATAGCCTGAAGGTTTCCGCTGCAACCGCCGATGAACTTCACGTTCATAAGTTTGCGGTCGGGCGTCACGTCGAAAATTATCTGTCGGGGACAAGTTACTCTGGTTATATAAGTATTCATATTATTCTCCTTCAATCCACCAGGTTTTCATAGATAAGCGCGTAGAAATCGTCCGCCTTGTCTTCCCAACGCTGGCGAATATCCTTCGCTATCTGCTTTGTGGGAACAAGGCATTTCAGTTCGAGCAGGGGCTGGGCGGGCTCTATAATTTTAAGGTGAACGGTAAAGGTTCCGTCCTTATTCTTATAATAGTCCGCAAAACATTCCTGCTTTCTGCGGTAACGGTTTCTGTTGTTTTTAACGTATTGCGCTATCTCTTCACGCGTGCTGGTAGGTATTTTTACGTAGTAATTTGCAAGGCACATACGCCCGTCAACGGTAATGGCGTAGAGGGGCGTGCCGGATTCGTTTATTTTATAAATGAACCCGCAATCCAAAAGTTGGGCGAGCAAAGGCTTGCAGTCCATATACTCTATCCAACCGTTGGACGAAGTGCACATTTCGAGTACGATGTCTTCCGAAAGGGGGCTTTCCATCTTGTCAAAGACGAAAAGCAATATTAACTTGTTAGTTGACGCTTCGCCTTTGACTTGTTGCATAAAGTGTCCGCTCCTTTAGGTGTACTCCCTTTCCCGGCGGGCCGGGTAGCCGTCAGATCTGAAAAGGTTTCAGTTCTTTGAGAAGTTCGTCGCAATCGTCCGAATGTATCTCAACGTTGATGGGTTTGGAAAGATCGAGACTGAAGATGCCGAGAATGGATTTCGCGTCCACAATGTATCTGTCGCAACGCAGGTCTATCTCGAAAGCGTACTTCTGAACGATGCTCACGAACTCTTTGACCGAACTTGCCATCTGCAATGAAATTTGAATTGACTTCATAAATATATCACTCCTTTATATAATAATTTTTTGTCGGGTTTTAATTATACAGTATGTTTTTGATAAAATCAAGCGAATTTGCAAAATTTCTTCAAATTTTCATCTGCTTGTGTATTTCGCTCGGAAAGACCACAATTTTATTTTGTTTTGCGGGCAGCGTTTTTCTTCCGTCAAATAATTGAAAAATCCCTCGAAGTGTGTTATTATATTATATATACGTTTATAAAGAAGAAATTACGCGGGCGGTGCATTATGGTCACGAGAGAACGTTCACTCGAAAATTTTATGATTAAGGCGGACGAGGTTGTATCCGGCAAATACCTTTTCGCAACGAAAAAGATCGCGGAACTTTTAGAAACCGTTTCCACTTCTAAAATGTTGTTTGAAATATTCGATTTTTGTTGCAACGGGGAGGAGTTCGACGATCTCAAGTCGCTCGGCTTTCACTCCGCGGGCGACGGTAAACACGGCTATTTCACCATGCCCGAAAATCAAAAGCAGGCGGTCGCCCTGTGTTTTTACGTGCTGAAAGATATAGTTGACGGGAAAATAGACTTCAACACCTTTCTCACTTCGTTTTTCTCGTCCGAAAATATTCTCAAGGCGTACGACGTGTTTACCTCGGAACTTATCGTGCCTTTCCGCAATACCGTAAAGAATATGGCGGAAACGGTAATAGGCGCGGACGGAATGCGGAAGAACCGCAACGCGTGGGATTCTACGCAAAAGGAAAAGAAGGATATGGATATGCTATACCTTCAGGAAGTAATTTCCCTGCTCGAGGGGGATAAGCGGAGCGTGCTGTCGTCCGCCGGGCTTACCGAGGAATTTATTTCGGACGCGGTAAGCGTTATCGACGAGATGATTCTCGCCGCCAAGGCGAACAACGTCAAACTTCTCCGCGCTCTTTCGGTGGGGTATAAGCACTTGTTCCGCCGCAATAAAAAATTACAGCACAACTGCGCCGAGGTTTTGGAGTTTTTGACCGACCACGGAGTTATCGTCGCAACGCGATAATGAACGCGAAAGGTTACAGGTTTTCACCTTTCTGCGTTCAAAGAAGAATGAAGAGTGAAGAATGAATGATGAAAAATATAATTTGTCATTCTGAACGGAATGAAATGGAGTGAAGAATCTCTATGCTTTAACGGAGATTCTTTTTTCTTTCCGCCCCATACCGTCATCTCGACCAAGCGACAGCGCGCGGAGAGATCCGGCAAATGTTATGGTAACAGCCGGATTTCTCCTCGTCGCAACACGATAAGGAACGCCAAAGGTTGCAGGTGTTCGCCTTTCAGCCGCGTTAGCGGCAATTCACTACGGGGTACCCGTCAATTCATTACCGTTAAAAGCGTTATCAAATGCAAAAAAATCCCGACCGGAGCGGGGAACGCAGACGGTCGGGATACGCTTGTTTTTGTGAGAAAAAGGCTATGTTTTAATATTTTACGCCGTTATTTGCCGCAGCCGAAGCCGAAGTTTCCGCCCTTGTTGCAGCAGCACAGCCACACTACGAGGAGCGGGAGCAGGCATTCGCAGTTG
>JAFTDZ010000275.1 GCA_017453885.1 Clostridia bacterium | reverse complement strand
TCGCTTCCGCCATAGAAGAAAACGTTCAGAACGGCGGCGAATATCACGAGGAACAATATTCCTTTAACGCTTCGGAAAACCGATTTTACCGGCACGCGCGAAAGCGCGACCGCAAACGCGAAAAACAAGGCGAGCGGAACGAACCCGATAAAACTCTTTATCAGGAACACGAACACGATGTATGCAATTACGAGCAGAAGTTTTACCCTCGGATCCATCCGATGCACGAAAGACTTTGCGGGGTAATACTGCCCAAAGGTAACGTCTTTAAGCATTTTTATCTGTTTTTGCGTGATTCAGGCGGCTTTTGTATTTTTCGGTAACTACGGAAACGAAATCGTCCGCCTTGAAGTCCGTTTCTATTTCCACTCCGTTTTCCTTGAGCGCGCGGGTAAGGCGCGCGGTGAGCGGCACGTCGAGCCCGATCTTTTCAAGCGAATACGCGTCTTTGAAAAGTTCCTTCGGCTCCGCCACGCAAACGAGCCTGCCTTCCGAGAACACAGCCGCGCGGGAACAGTTTTCGGCAACGTCGTCCATATCGTGGGAAACGATTATTATCGTCTTTATGCTTGAACCGTGAAGCGTGTGCAGCAACCCCATAAGTTCCTTTTTCCCTTGAGGGTCAAGCCCCGCGACGGGTTCGTCCAGCACGAGGACCTGCGGCTTCGTGACTATCACGCCCGCTATCGCCACACGGCGTTTTTGCCCGCCGGAAAGGTCGATTGGCGACTTATCCTTTACTTCGTTATAATCGAGCCCAACGCGGGTTATAGCCTCGCGGACGGCGGCTTCGGTTTTCTCTTTACCGTACTGCGGGAAAAAGTTTTTCACGCCGAAGGCGACGTCGTCAAACACCGTTTCGCCGAAAAGTTGATATTCCGGATATTGAAACACCATGCCGACTTTAGCGCGTAAAGCCTTCATCTCCGCGCGGAAACGCTTTTTGTATTTGCCGTAAGAAATTTTCTTGCCTTTTTCAAACAAAAGCGCGTCGTCGTAACCCGCCGTGGTTATCTTTTTATATTCCCCGCGGGTGTAAAAACGCATATTCGTATCGCCCACTTTAAGGCTGCCCCCGCTCACGGGGATAAGCCCGTTCAGGTGTTGTATGAACGTGGACTTCCCGCTGCCCGTATGCCCTATTATTCCGAAAAATTCTCCTTCTTCTACCGTCAGATCCACGCCGCGCAAAGCGTGGGTAGCGAACGGGGTTTTATCGTTGTAAGTGTAGGTCAGCCCTTTTGAAACAATCCGCATAAAGCCTTCTCAAGCGCCTCCCCTTCATAAATATCATCGGCTATCGGCAAGCCGTTTTCACGCAGTTTTTGCGCGATATAGGCGGCTTTCGGCACGTTCAACCCGTAGCGCGCAAGTTCTTCCGCGCGAGAAAAAACTTCACGCGGGGCGCCTTGCATAACTATTTTGCCCTCGCTTAAAACCACAGCCCTGTCGCAATCGACGGCCTCGTCCATATAGTGCGTGATGGAAACTATGGTCATTCCGTTTTTGTTCAGGTCTTTGACCACCTTCATAACTTCGCCCCTGCCCTTCGGATCGAGCATGGCGGTGGATTCGTCAAGAATCAAAATGTCGGGTTTCAACGCCAGAACGCCCGCTATCGCTATTCTCTGCTTCTGCCCGCCCGATAGCCTTGACGGCGTGGAATGCCTGAATTCTTCCATTCCCACGGCGGCGAGCGCGTAAGATATCCTCTCGCCTATCTCCTCTCTTTTAACGCCCACGTTTTCGGGGCCGAAAGCGAGGTCGTCTTCCACTATGGAAGCCACCATCTGGTTATCGGGGTTCTGAAACACCATGCCGGCGCGCTTTCTTATTTCAAAAAGATTTTTCTTGTCCGAAGAATCCATTCCGAAAACGGAAACGCTGCCGCCCGTAGGCGCAAGCAAGCCGTTGATAAGCCTTGCCAGCGTGGATTTCCCGCTGCCGTTTCTGCCGAGAAGGCACACGAATTCACCTTCTTCAACGGTTATGTTTATTCCGGAAAGGACGTTTTTCCCGCTTTCGTACGCAAAATCGAGATCTTTTATTTCAAGCGCGTTCATATTTTAGAATTATATCACAAAACCTTTTTCTTGGCAAACGATTGAGCCCGAAACCGCAAGCCTTCGGAAATTGTTGTATAAATAATATATACTCTGTTATTTTATTATTGACTTAAAAAAATTTTTGTTGTATAATTACTTTGTTTGCGTGTGAACGCTTCAAAAAGGCTCGTTTTTATAAAAGCGCCGCCCGCAAACATCGTATCAGGCAAAAATACACGTTATAAACGGAGGTTCTTAAATGAAAAAAATGACTATTGACGGTAACACCGCCGCCAGCCACGTAGCGTACGCTTTCAGCGAAGTTGCGGCTATTTACCCGATAACGCCGTCTTCCCCGATGGCGGAAGTTGCCGACGAATGGTCTGCCACAGGCAGAGTGAATATGTTCGGCCAGAAGTTGAGACTTGCGGAAATGCAATCCGAAGCGGGCGCCGCGGGCGCGGTACACGGTTCTCTTTCCGCAGGCGCTCTCACCACCACCTATACGGCGAGCCAGGGCTTGCTGCTGATGATCCCGAATATGTATAAGATAGCGGGCGAACTTCTCCCCACGGTCTTTCACGTAAGCGCGCGCGCTTTGGCGGCGCACTCGCTGAACATTTTCGGCGACCATTCGGACGTTATGGCTTGCCGCCAGACGGGCTTCGCCATGCTCTCGTCCTGCTCCGTACAGGAAGTTATGGATCTCGCCCTCGTGGCGCATCTTTCCACCCTCACGGCGAAAGTGCCTTTCCTGCACTTCTTCGACGGATTCAGGACAAGCCATGAAGTATCGAAGATAGACGTTATAGATTACGACGAGATGAAAGGGCTTGTTGATATGGCCGCGATAGAAGATTTCAGAAGCCGCGCCCTCAACCCCGAACACCCCGTTCAGAAAGGCACCGCGCAGAATGCGGATACCTACTTCCAAAACAGGGAAACGGC
>JAFTDZ010000274.1 GCA_017453885.1 Clostridia bacterium | reverse complement strand
CGCCCGCAACGGCGTCAACGAGCGTCGGGCGAACGTTGGACTGCGCAAGTTCCTTCGGCCAAGTCCTCTTTCCGTCGAGAATATCCCCGAAACGCTGAACGAGTATATGCCCCGCTCCGAGCATATTAGTAAGTTCCCCGACCTTCTGCGCGTAGGCTATGGGTTGATTGAACGGCACGGAAAAATTGTGCGAACAGAGTATGGCGAGGTTGGTGTTATCCGACTTGTATTCCTTATAAGAATGCCCGTTCACCACGGCGAGGTCGTTGTCGTAATTTTCCTGACTGACGAAACCGCCGGGGTTCTGGCAGAAAGTTCTCACCTTGTTCTTGAACGGGTGCGGATAGCCTATAAGTTTGGATTCGTAAAGCACCTTGTTCACCTTCTCCATGACCTCGTTCCTGACTTCCACCCTGACGCCTATATCCACCGTGCCGGGAAGGTGCATTATGTTGTTCTGCTCGCAGAGTTTTTCCAGCCAGTCCGCCCCGCGCCTGCCGGTTGCTATAACGGTGCTTTCGGCATAAACCTCCTTTTCTACGCCGTCGCAAAGAAGACGAACGCCCTTGCACACGCCGTTTTCGAGGATGATGTCCGTACACTCGTGGCGGAAAAGCATTTCCACGCCGTGGTCCTGAAGAAATTTCTCTATTTCAAGGTAAATATGCTGCGCCTTTTCGGTGCCCATATGCCTTATGGGGCAATCTACGAGTTTAAGCCCCGCCTTTATCGCCTGCTTGCGTATTTCCTTTACTTCCTCGTAATTGCTTACGCCTTCAACGTGGGTATCCGCCCCGAAAGAAAGGTATATGCCGTCCGCATAGTCAATCGTTTCCTGCGCCTTTTCCGCGCCGATAAGCGTGGGAAGATCTCCGCCCACCTCGTAACTCAAGGAAAGTTTTCCGTCGGAAAAAGCCCCCGCGCCGGAAAAGCCCGTGGTTATGTGGCAGTAAGGTTTGCAGTTCATGCACTTCTGCGTCTTTATCTTCGGGCAGGCGCGGCGCTCGATATTCACGCCCTTCTCCACAAGAATTATCTTCTTCGTACTGCCCTTCGCTATCATCTCGTAAGCGGTAAATATCCCCGCGGGGCCGGCGCCAACGATAACTACGTCGGTTTTCATTTTATCACCTCAAAAAAAATCAAAGCGTCCGTATTGAACACTTTGTAAATATAACAGAATATTCGATTTTTGTCAACAGTTTGCCGAATGATTCGGGGGAATTTTCCGTTAAAAAATAAAAACGGAAATTTTCGCTTCGCAATTCCGCGCCCGCAAAAAAGAAAAGCCGCCTTTATCAAACGTTAACCGGTGGTTTTGTCGCTTTCGTCGGCATTTTCGGACAGTTCTTCATTAAGAAGAAAAGTTCTTTTGCGATAAACTTATTCTATTCTGAACTATATCTGCCGAGCGGACGGATTTCTTACTTACGGCGACACGTTTCTCTTTTCCGATAAGCCGCGCCGGAGTTCGCATAAAGCGATCTATCTTATTTTTTCTGCCCGTAGTAGGCGCCTTTGCCGTGTTTGCGGAAATAATGCTTATCCAACAAATATCCATCTACGCGCGCCGCGCCGCGATCTATGCCTTCCGTAAGATACGCCGTTTTAGCAACTTCCTCGAGCGTGACCGCGTTTTCCACAGCCTTTTCCACCGTGGCGCCCCAAGTGAAGGGCCCGTGGTTTTTCACGAGGACGGCGGGTACGGCGTTGTGATCTTTCCCCTTGAAGGTTTCCGCAATTACCGCGCCGGTGTTGTATTCGTAATCCGTTTTAACTTCTTCAGCGCGGAGGGAGCGGGAGCATGGCACGTCGCCATAGAACGCGTCCGCATGGGTGGTGCCGTAAGCGGGTATGCTTCTGCCCGCCTGCGCCCAGGCTACGGCGTTCGACGAATGCGTGTGGACTATCCCGCCTATATCGGCAAAGACCTTATAGAGATAAAGGTGAGTGGGCGTATCCGAAGAAGGGCGGTATCTGCCCTCGACCACGTTCCCTTCCATATCGACTATAACCATATCGTCGGCGGTCATATCTTCGTAAGGAACTCCGCTCGGTTTTATGCAAACGAGGCCTTTTTCACGCATTATCGCGCTGGCGTTGCCCCAAGTGAGCGTTACAAGCCCGCGCTTTACAAGTTCTTCGTTCTGCCGGAAAACCCGCTTTTTTATATCTTCATACATTACTCTTTCCCCCTCGCGGCGGCTCTTTCCGCATGCAACCCCGCGCGGTACGTCTTCATAAAATTCCCGAATTTTTCCCTGTCTTTGTCGGTCGCGGAAAGGGTTACCTTCTCCTCGTTTTCAAAGTGTTTATCGAGGAAGTCCGCCAGAGTTTCGCCATCCTTTTTAACAAGGCGGTACAAGGCGAGAAGGGCTATGCCGTAAGCGCCGCCTTCGCCCGCGTTCTTCATCACCGTGACGGGTGCGCCGAGCGCCGCGCTCATCGCCGCCTGACCTATCCCCTCGGTCTTGAAAAAACCGCCGTGTCCGCAAATGCCGTCTATCGCCACGCCTTCCTTTTTGAGAATCTCCATTCCGAAGTCGAGCGCCGCCACCGCGGAATAAATCTGCGCCTGCATAAAGTTGGCGAGATCGAACTTTCCGCCCGCCTCGCGGAACACCATAGGTCTGCCCTCTTTGACTTCCGCTATAGGTTCCCCCGAGAGGAAGTTGCAGGCGAATATCCCGCCGACGTCGCCGTCGCTCTCCGCCGAAACGCGGAAGAGTTTTTCATACAGTTCGCCCTTGTTCACGTTGCCGCCGAAAAGTTTAACGGCCTCGTCGAACAGGTTTACCCAAGCGTTTATTTCGGAAGTGCAGTTGTTCGCGTGGACCATGGCGACGGGTAGTCCGGACGGAGTGGTGACCACGTCTATTTCCGTATGTACTTCGCCGAGCGGTTTATCGAGCACTATCATCGCGAAAGCAGAAGTACCCGCGGAAACGTTGCCCGTCCTTTCCCTTACCGAATTAGTAGCCACCATGCCGGTGCCGGCGTCGCCTTCGGGAGCGCACAAAACGGCGCCCGCCTTTAAGTTCCCGCCCTCGTCGAGGAAAGCGGCGCCTTCTTCCGTCAAGCGGCCGGCATCCTCGCCCGCGAGGAGTATTTTGGGTAATAAGTCCCCTAAATCACGCGTTAAACCGTGTTTTTCGAGCAACGCGTTATACTTTTTCACGCGCGCCTTATCGTAATTATTTCCTTCCACGGGGAACATTCCGGACGCGTCGCCTACGCCCAAAACCTTTCTGCCCGTAAGTTTTTCGTGAACGTAACCGGAAAGCGTGGTGAGATATGCGACATTGCGCGCGTGTTCCTCTCCGTCGATAACCGCCTGGTAAAAATGCGTAGCCGTCCACCGTTGGGGCATATTGAAACCGAGTTCCCGCGTGAGTTCTTCCGCCGCGCGCTCGGTGTTGGTGTTGCGCCAGGTTCTGAAGGGAACGAGAAGGTTGTCGTCCTTATCGAAAGCGAGGTAACCGTGCATCATGGCGGAAATGCCTATCGCGTCGAGTTCGGTTATGTACTCGCCGTACTTCTGCCTGTACGCGGCGTTGAGCGAAGAATAACTGCCCTTCAGGGCTTTTTCTACGTTTTCGAGCGAATAAGTCCACAATCCGTCCTTAAGTTCGTTTTCCCATTCGTAGCCGCCGACCGCCACCGTTTTGCCTTGCCCGTCTATAAGAACGGACTTTACTCTCGTGGATCCGAGTTCTATTCCGAGTATCATAATCGTTTCTCCTTTTATATTATTATAACCGAAAGCCGACTGTTTTTCAAGAAAAAACGCATCAAAAGCGGACGTTTATTGTTTTTTTTGCTATAATATCCTCATAAGAGGCGTCAGACGATTGTAAAATACGAACGGCGCTTACGCCTTTATCGGTGCGGGCGAGATACGCGACATCGCTTTCGATTAAAGCGCCGTTACGCTAACGGCTATCCGCTTTTCGTTTAACAAAATTATTATCAAAGTTTTGTTTTGTTAAATAAAAAGTTGTATATTGTTATGGATTTTGTGATATAAATAGATTATAATAAAAGAGAAGTTATATGATTTAACTATTTTTAACTTATTGTTAAAGGGAATGGAAAATGAAAAACATAATACAAAAACACAGGTTTCTGTACGATTTCGACTACATAAACTCTCCGAGAGAACTGAACGACCTGCTGCTATATCAACTCGGCGAAATTTACTGCGACAACGGTTCGCACCTGAACGAACACATTCACGACGATTTTTTTGAATTTTCTTTTATAACGGAAGGCTCCGGGTTCTTCTACGCGGCAAACATTAAAACGCCGGTAGAAAAAAACGACCTTTTCATCTCTCTGCCGCAGGAGAGCCATATGATAGAATCCGACCAGAAACAGCCCCTGCGATATTACTTCCTCGCGTTCAGTTTCAAAGAGGATTCTCCATACCGCAAAATATTATACAATGCGGAACTTATGCGCATGCACCCGCATTACCGCAAAAGGAATTTGCCCGATTTAGACCTCTCCTTCAGAAATTTGCTGTCGGTGATAGAGAGCAACGCGGAACTTTCCGACGTGCAACTCGAACTTACCATAAAACTTTTCTGCGTGAATATCTACCAGCGCGTGAACCTTGCCGAAACGAAACAATACCGCCCGATCTCTTTCGACAACGAACAGAATATTTATTTTCAGATAGTGCATTATATTGACAACAACTTTGCCGAGATGACGAAGATAACCGACGTGTGCGACGTGTTGCATTACAACTATATTTACCTTTCGAGAATCTTCAAGAATAAATTCGGCTCCTCGCTTTACACATATTATATCAACAAAAAACTTTCGCGCGCGAAAGAACTGCTCGACGAAGGAAATCTTTCCGTAACGGAAATTTCCAACGCGCTCAATTACTCCTCGATATACGTATTCAGCAGGGCTTTCAAGCGGATATACGGAGTAAGCCCGAACGCCTACCGCCAACAGGCGCTTGAAGGAAAAGAAAGCGAATAGATAAAAAGGCTTGAAACAATCAAGCCTTTTTTCGTTTGGTAAGCAAGGTCAGATAAGTCCGGGCTTGCCGTCGAAGATGTTGAGCATGGCGGCAAGGTTGCGGAGAACGTGGAAAGGCCCCTTGAACGAACAGCCCTTGCACGGCGGTTCGGTGGGAATACCGTCCCTGCGGAGATAGCCGAACCATTCGCCGTACTCGCGGTCGCTGAAATGCGAGAGAGAATACGAGGCGACCTCGTCGAATATTTCAGCGTAAACGCTTTTTCCCGTGGCATACAGCAGAAGGAGAGCGGCGTTCATACATTCGTTGTGTACCCACCACAACTTCATATCGTGTTCGTAAGCCTCCACGGGTTTGTTTTCCGCGTCTACAAAGTATAAAATGCCGCCGTATTTTTCATCGCGCCCCCTGCGCCATGCGTCGAGAAATATCGTTTCCGCAAAGGTCACAAGCGCCTCGTCCTTGCGATATAACGCTTCCTGCAACAGGAAGAACGCGCACTCCATATCGTGCCCGGGGTTTATTATTCTGCCGTCTGAAGTGCTGCCGTCGTATCGGTTATCCTCGGTAACGTTTTCCAAAAGGACGGACATTTCCGGAAAATAATGATTTTTTATCTCTTTAAGGCAAAGGTCTGCGGTAGCGGCGTAATATTCCCTTCTCTCCGCGTCCGCCTTGCGCATTACGTAAGAGGTATTGAAAAGTATCATCGCTTCCGAAAGCCCCTTGAACCTTCGCGTTTCCGGACAGGTTTTGGGGTAGATCTTAAACGGATCGGACGACGGATCGATAAATATTCCGTTTATCATATCGTAAACGCGACGGGCGGAAACAAGCGATCTCTCCTCACCCGTAGCCATATAATATTCCGCCTGCGCGAGAACGTAAAAGGATTCGCTGAACCAATATCTGCGCTTTCTTAAAGGCTTGCCGTCCGCCGTTACCTTGAAGAACATTCTGCCGTCCGTATCGAAGCAATGTTTATCCTCGAAATCTATGCAACTCTTCGCAAAGGAAAGGTATTCTTCGTTCCGCCCGAAAACGTTTGAAACGTGCGAGAAGGTATAACCGCAACGGCCTTGCATCCACACGCTTTTGTCCTCGGAAAAGATCTCGCCCGTCCTGTCGAGGCAGGTATAAAGACCGCCGTTTTTTTCGTCCTTGCCGTGTTCGAGCCAGAATGGAATGCAACTGTCAAACAATTCTTCCTTGAATATCGGGTAATATTTCTCTTTGAGATAGTCGATGTCTTTCATATTATTTTTCACGTCTTTTATTTATTGCGATGATCGCGGCGGCAAAAACGACGGATAACCCTTCGGCGCCGAACCCGCCTTTACAGCCTTTTTTACCCGCGCTTTCGCCGGGCGCGGAATTTCCGTTCAAACCGCTTTCCTCGGCGCTTTCAGAAGAAGCCGCCGCGGAAGAAGATTCTTCGTCGTTCCGTAAAAATTCAACGGTAACGGCGTCGCTGTAGAGAGTGTAAATTCCGTACGGATCGGTGTATTGAAGGATAACTTCCGCGCTGTCGCCGTTTGTGCGGTAAGCGAATACCGAACATTCCTCTATGCTCTCCGTCCTGTCGAAACAGGTCACCTTTGCGGGAAATACCGCGGAAGAAATATCCGCGGTTTCATCGAGCGTATAACTTTCCGCAGGCGTTATCTTCCTCGGATACTTGCCGATAGACGGGGTGACGTTGCTCGTTATGCCCACCGCGCCCGATTTGATCGCGTTCTGAACCGCCTTTTCGGTATTGTACGTCCAAGCGTAGTAAACGAAGCCGCGATCTTTCAGCCCCATGCGGTAAAGGTTTGTGCCGAGCGGCACGTTGCTCGCGGTGTTGTTTGAGGAAAGATCCTTTAACCTGTCCGCAAGCGACGCGTCCGCCACTGTGCCGAGATACGCCGTGGGGATACGGGCGGTAAGTTTGTTTTCCTCCATGCGCCCGAGCATATCCAATGCGAACGCTATGGAAACCACTTTGCCGTACATTCCGTATTCTTCTATCTTTTCGCCGAGAAGTTGAACTACTTTCGGATTTACCGTTTTTATCTCGCAGATTATTATTATATCGTCCTTATCCTTGAAATAGTCGAAAATATCGTCGAGAGAGGCTATCTTTTCCGCCTGCTCCTCGGGGAAACTTTTTGCGTTGCCCGCGTCGGCTTTGTCAAACCCGATTACGTCGATGTTTTTAAGTTGTTCGAGCGTGTAGTTTTCCGGATTCCCCGACGCGGAAGTATTTGCGGAAAGATCGTTATCGTGAAAGACGAACAACTTTCCGTCGCTTGAAACTTTAACGTCTATTTCTATGTGCGTGGCGCCGCCTTCATAGGCAAGGCGACAGGCTTTAAGCGTATTTTCCGGCGCGGAATTACAGCCCCTGTGCCCTATGTTGTAAAAGGAATGCGGGAGCGAAAAACTCCTTCCGTTACCGTCGAAACGGTCGTTAAGGTCGTAGAGAGCGCCGACGTCGGCGGATCTGGTTATCACGCCGTAAGCGCCGGTCGATACCGCCTTGAGATAATCGTAATCTTCCGTTCCTTCCGCCCTTACCCAAACGGACTTGAACATCGACTGAATGCGATAGCAAGTTTCCTTATCCGCCTGCGCCTGCGAGAGAATAACGCAGTTCGCCTTAGATAAATTGCTCTCCGCCGTTATCGCCCGAACGTCCGCTTTATCCGCAGTAGCGGAATAGTCCACGGCGCCGCGGATATATGGGTTGTTTTCCCTCGCTTTTTTGACGAGCGAGGCGTCGGCCGAAATTACGGTTAGATCGTAAATTTCCTGATTTTCCGCAAGATACGAGGAAAGCGCTTCTTCCTCCTCTTCGCCGCGCAGATACACGGCTACAAGCATATGCCGCTTTTTCAGGTTTGCGCGTATAGCGTGAAATCCCGTATAAGTATTGCCGAGCGTATCGCGCATCGTTACGGCGTTTCCGTCCTTATCGGTCACGTTGAGCGACGAATCTATCCTGAGTATCAGCGTTGCGGGGCAAACTTCCATTTTGCTCGCGCGGTAGGCGTTGAGTTGTTCTTCGGTTTCCACGTCCGCCACTATCGACGGCGCAACCATAAAGAACGGACTCAACCTCTCTATACTCGCGGTGACTTCTTCGCTGTCGGCAAACGTTGTTTCCGCGCGGATACCCGCGGCTGAAATAAATGCAAAAACGATAACGCAAACGAGCGCGTTGCGTAAATTTTTCATAGTAACACTCCCGCAATTATTTTCTGTCGGATACCACCACGAAACCGTTCGCCGGAACGGTAACGTAAGCCACGCCGTCGCTCGCGTCTATCTGCGTATAAGCCGAAGGCAGAACGCAAGCCCTGTCCTCCGGAATGCCCGCTTCGGTTATCTTGTAGCAATTCATTCTGGCGGGGCGGTTTGCGAGGGCGTTTACTATAGCGATCTTTTTGCCCGAAGAGCCGCTGTTCGCCAGATAGTAAGACCAACTGCCGTCAGGCAGGTTGAAAGCCACGCAGCATATATCGGGATCTCTGTCGTCGTATACGGAATTCAACTTCTGGTCGAGCCTGTAAACGTAACTGCCCGGCTCGTTATATTTGCAGATAAGCCCGTAAAAATAATATTCGGGGTGAGCCGCCCAGGAAATATATTCGGGGTTTTTCACGTTGCTGTCGCGGTACATCCAAAGCCCCATCGTGTGAACGTAGGAGTCGGTAAACCACACGTCGCCGAGGATATAGTGGTCGAAACCGGTAACGCCTTCGGAAGCGGCGTTTATGCAAAAGCGCGCTATATACAGACCGGCTGTATAGTCGTCGATGTCCGTTTTATTGACCGCGTCCGTAAAGTGCTTGCCCTCGCAGAATTCGGAGATCACTATGTCGCGCACGCCGAATTCATCGACCGCCTCACGAAGATCCGCATAGTAAGAATAGATAGCCTCGTTCGGATCGTTATTGTCCCAACTGTAATTGCCGAGCCCTACAACGTCAAAATAGTCCTTTATCTCGCCGTATTCCTCTTTGAAATATTTAATTATGCCGCGCTCGGTGGAACTTATAAACCTTATTTTATCCCTTATTCCGTCTTTTTTTAATTTTTCGTCGATGATGCGGCAACTCTCCACGTAGGCGGGCCAACTTTTAACGTTGTTTTCGTCGATGAACCCTTCGGCTATATTGCTGAAGCCCCAAAGACAAGTGTATTTTTTTACATTGATAAGGTATTGCAGGCAGGCGGAAATGTTTTCCGCGTACTCGTAAAAATCTTTAGGAGCCTTCGCCCAGCCGGATTGATCGACCGCAAGCCAACTGCCGTTTACCGTTCCGTCGTAAGACTTGAAATTGCTCCAGCAATCGTACCAACTCAGATCCGCCTTTATATCGTATTTTTCGCACAGGTCGAGAATTTTATATAAAGCCTGCATCTCCGCGCAATCGAAATCCACGCCCTCGGAATCCCAATCGAAAACGTCGGGATCGTCATTGTCGTTGGCGCGTTCGAAAAATTCGGGGAACATCTTTATCCTTGTATAGCGGATATTCATATCCTTTATACGCTCTTCCCAAAGGGCTTCGTCCTCTTCGGTCATCTTGTTGTAAGGCATAAATATATCCGTATCCATCTGCGCCCCGAAACCGACTATCGGATCGGGAAGTTTTTTGCCCACGTCGTAACGGACATAACCCGCGTTTACGGCGATCTCCCCCGTTATCGCGCCTTTATCGGGAACGGAAGAATCTCCGTTCTTGCACGAAACGAGAAACAAAACCGTCGCCGCGAGAATAAAACAAATAAATTTTTTCATATTCACGAACGTTATCTCCTTTATTCTTTATCCGAAAGCACCGCTATGCCGTTAGCGGGTATAGTGAAATACGCCACGCCGCCGGACGCGTCCGCATCGCCGTACTTATCTATAATTTTCAGTTCGGCGTCGGCTCCCGAAGGAGTACTCGCCGCGGTGAGGCGGAATATCTTCATTGAGGAAGGTCTGTCCGCCCTGCCGTTTACGAGCGCTATCTTCTTCTGCCCGCCGCCTATGTTAGCGGCGGCGTAAGTCCAACTGCCGTCGGGCAAGCGAAAAGCCGTTATGCAAACCTCGTCGTCGCCGTCGTCGTAATTTACGGTTATAGGATAAACCTCGCTGCCTATATCGGTGTAACGCATAAGAAGCGACCAAGCGTACCACACGGGCTTCGCCTGATAATCTATCGCGGAATCCGAGTACGCGGATCTTGCGAACCTGAACAGCCCTTCCTCGTTGAGTATCCCGTCGTAACTGCAGTCGCCGAAAACGAAATATTTGATATTCGTGCAACCGGCGTTACATAAATTTATAAGGAAGCGCGCCATCGTTATAGCCCTGTCGTAAAGTTCGGTATCGGCGTTGGTGACCGCGGTAATAAAGTTGCTCGTTCCGCATTCGGCAACGCCCCAGGACGCGCCGAACTCCTCGCATACGTCAACGTGATTTTTGGCAAATTCGTACATTGCCGCATTGGGCGAAGGCGCCCTCTCCACACCGCTGACGGACGTGGTACCGTGGAAACAGTAAACGGAAGAATCTACCTTGTCGTAAGGATATTTACCGCTTAAATATTTGTTTTTAAGGTTTTCGGCATTGTTGCCGTAGTCGGCGGGGCCGGAAAACAAAATTTTATCCGCAATGCCGTATCCGGCGAGTTTTTCCTTCGTGAGCGCGGCTATCTTCCCGTAGAGATCCATATCTTTGATCACGCCTTCCGGCTCGGGAAAAAGGCTGTATTCGTAAAGGCAGGTATATTTTTTCACCTCTATGAGGTAATAGAGGCAAGCCGCAACGGATTCGGCAAACTCTTCCGCGGGTTTTTCGGTGAGCGAGGGCTGTACCATCCAATTGTTCACGCCGTTTTCGCCGTACTTGCCGCCGAGCCAACTGCCCGTTATTTTTCCGTCCTCGGAAGCGAAAGTGGAACGGCAACCGTACCAGGAAAGATCCACGCGCACGCCGTTTTCCTCGAAAAGGTCGAGAAGTTTATACAGATAGCCCATCTCTATGGAGTTGAAATCCACGTTCGGGCTTTCGAAATCGAACGTATCCGGATCGGAATTATCGTTCATCCTCTCGTACATTTCGGGATAAAATCTTATCCTTACCGCCTGCAGGTTAGAAGTTTTTACCGCCTTTTTATAAACTTCCCAGTCGGTAAGATGTTTGTTGTTCCTGTCAAGTACGCACGTATCGAACTGCGCGCCGAAGCCCTCCGTCTTTCTTTTAAGGGCGGAAGTCACGTCGTACCGCGCGTACCCCGCCGCTATGGCGGAATCACTTATCGAAATAATATCTTTACCCGCGGAAACGCCGGCGGAAGAATCCGGTTTTGTTCCGCAGGCGGAAAGAGAAATAGCCATGATCGCCGTTATAATAATAGAAAATATCTTTTTCATGGTCTTTTCCGCTCACGCTCTCTTTTTGCGCAGGGCGAAAACGGCGAGCAAAACAATGCCGCTGAAACCTGCGGAAACAGACGAACCGCAACCTTTTTTAGAAGTCTTTTCGCTTACTTTATCGGAACTTTCCGCAGGCTGAACGGGCGCGGCGCCTTTTACCACGCGCAGGCGGACTTTGTTCGCTGCGGAGAGATCGTCTGCGGTGACCGCCGTGAAGTCAATATCGTAAACGCCCTCTTCCGTCGGGTTCCATACGAAATAGTTGTTCTTTATCTCGCCTATCGGCTCTCCGTTGTAAGAAGCGGTATATGTTAATTTATCCTCGCCGTCGTACTCGAACAGATCGGCAAGCCTTATCTCTATATCTTCGCCCGTTTCGTAACTCGCTTCTGGAGAGAAAGAATTGTTGGCGGAAATATTCGCAACGGGCATAGCCGACCTCGGATACGGGGTGTCGTTCCCGCCGTCGAAAGATGTTACGGAAAGATTTTTTATATCCGCCATAGCGCCGGTTTCGGCTGTGCCCATACCCATTCCGTAACCGCTTGAAGCCCAGAAGCCGAAGTATCCCTTCTTCTCGCTGAACCTGACTTCTTCCCACGCGAGGTTGGTGTTGGAATATATCCTGTCGCAAAGGAAAGTTTCGGCTTCCTTTTCCCCGTCGATATAAACGGTGTAAGTACAGCCGGACGTGGCGAAATCCGCCGTGCGGGTACTTTGCGCGGTTATTCTGAACCAATGATATTTGTTGTCGCACCAGTCGGTGGAAGCGGTTACGCAGTCCTTATCGAGGAAGTAACGGGTTTCTCCGTGACCGTCGAAAGTTTCGTTGACGAGGAACTGAATTTTGCTGTAACCCTGTATTCTCTCGAAGCACACGGAGAACCAGCCCTTGTTCATAGTCCACGGGCAAGCCGCCATAGCCGCGTTCTCAACGAGAGAAGCGTCGTCGAAATCGATATAAAAAGTCAAGTAAAGGTTGGCGTAATCTGTTCCGTCCTTGCCCGTGTCGCTCGGGGAAGGCAGATACAGATTTGCGTAAAAATCGAGTTGAAATTCGTTGAATTTGTTTGTTTTGTAAAGTGCGTAGTTCGCGGTGCCCTGATTTATGTTCTCCATTTTCAGGTTTCCGCTTTCAAAACCGGTTTTGCCCGAGCCTATCTCCACGGTGTTCCAGTCGTACCGCCAGGAAGCGAGGTCGTTTTCCTCGGCTATTTCATAAGAATAGCCCTCTGCCGACGCCGCGAAAAGCGGCATTGCCGCCAAGATCGCCGCTGCGGCGAAAACTGCCGTTATCATCCTTAATTTTTTCATATATTTTTCCTCCTGCCGCGCTTTACGCGCGTTTTTTTATTTGACCGTTGCTTGTTTATCCGTTGATCCTCGCGGCTTTGTAAAGTTTATATTGATTAGTAAGCCATACTATATAGTCGCCCGCCTGATTTCTGTAATGCTCGCAGGCGGCAGGCCACGTCACCGCGGGATCGGAAGCGCCCGCCCAAGCCTTCGTAGCGCAGTTGAGATACATATCCGCTTCCGCCGTTACGAAGTTGGAGTTTATAAGCGCGCTCATTCCGTAGAAAAGCATTCCGTCCGTCGGGTTGGAAAGGCAGGGATAATTCCTGACCTTTTCTATCCAGTTCCTCTCCGTTTCGCTATACTGCATCAGGATGCGGCAGGAGATCTCGTCGTTGTGGAGCAGGGCGTAAACGCCCGAATACGGTCTGTGATCTACGTAATAATCGTCCGCATATTCGTAATAATCGCTGCCGAAGGAAGAATCTTTCCATTGAGAGCCCTTTACGCCGTAAGCGCAGAGTTCGTAATTGTCTTTATCCGAATACATCCAGTCGAGATACTTTATAACGAGATCGGCCTTTTTGGATTTTTTGTTTACTATAAGGCAATCCGTCGTGCGGGAAACTTCCACGAAGGCGCCCGTGCCCTCTATCGCGTTGCCGGATTCGTCAACCGCGTCGAGCGGATCGAGCAGTACGAATTCCGCCGAAGAATCTATCGCTTTTACCCTTCTCGAAACGTCTATAAGGTTGGTTACGGTGGGGTTGGCGAAATAAACCGCCGTCTTGCCCGCCGCGAGGTTGGAAAGCCTTACGCTCTCGGTTATGGTGGCGTTGTCCGCTTCCCATATTTCGTCCTTTACCCAGTCGTATTCCTGCTTGAGAACTTTGCCGTAATTTTCCGATATCCACCCGGGTACGACTTCGTTTATCGTTCCGTTATCGTTGTAATTTATCGACCTGTACTGGTAGCCTGCGGTGCCGTAAGCCCCTGCGAGAAGGGTAAACTCCATATCGTAAACGTTGCCGGAAAGCGGCGTTACGCACTTGGGTATCTCCGCCTTCATCTTGCGCACCATTTGGTCAAAATCCTTTATGGTGCCGCAGTATTTAAGCGTTCCGCCGGAATTTTCCGCCTCGGTTTTGCTCTCGGTGTATCCAACGGCGGCCATATAGTCCTTGCGCACGAGTACGCCCTTTTGCTTGGTGAGATTTACCGAAGGGATACCTATTATCTCCTCGTTGAAGTTCGTAACGGCGTATAGCGCCTCGTCGTCAACGGCGCCGTTTTCGCCGTATATGTGCGAACCGTATCTTCTTAAAGAATCGGTCAGGTCGAGCGTAACGTCGTTATTCAGAACGGTCTCTTCAAGCCCCGCCTGCCCGAGATAGGATACGGCAGCGTCCCACGCGCCCGTGGACATTACACCCGCGAAGGAGTTGCTGAAAGTAGAATGCGATTCTATTATCACGTTCAGATCTATTGCGTTGCCGGTATCTTCCCAGAATTTTTTCTCCACGGCGTCCTTGACGAATTTTTCTTCCGAGCCCCTTACGTAAGCGCCGTAAACGTTGCTCTCGTCCATATAAACGGTTATTTTTACGCTGTTCGATTTGGCTTCTTCCCAGGTTTGGGAAGCGGAAGTTCCCTCGCCGGTGGAATCTTTGACCTTCTCTTTCTTACAAGAGAACAGTGCCGTTCCCACGCAGAGAACGAGTAGTAAAACTATAATTTTTTTCATAATATCTCCTCCTTTTAAGAGTTTATTCTTTTACCGAACCGACCATCGTTCCCTCTATGAAGAAACGCTGAACGAACGGATACACCATAATTATCGGTATCAGCGACAGTATAACGGCGGCAGTTCTTATTCCGTTGAAATTGAGCGAAGTGTTGCCGAAATACGATTTTAAGAATTCGTCGCTGTCCTGCAGCCGCCTTACGAAAGCCTGCAGCGGCCAGAGGTTATAGTGATTGCTGTCGAGAAATATGGAAGCCTGAAACCAGTCGTTCCAGGTGCCGACGGCTGTATATAATATTATGGTGGCTATTATCGGAAAGCCGAGCGGTAGCGTTATGTGAAACAACACCTGAAAATTAGACGCGCCCTCTATCTCCGCCGCCTCGTTAAGACTTTCGGACAGCGAAGAAAAGAAATTTTTTACGAGCAGTATATACCAGGCGCTGACCGAACCCGGCAGTATTATAGCCCAAAGCGAATTCATCAGCCCCAAACCGTTCACGATAAGGTAATAAGGTATGGTGCCCCCGCTGAACAGCATAGGGATAATAAGATAGAACGAAAGAATCTTTTTGAATTTCATCTGTTTGCGGGTTATGGCGTAGGCGAAGAAACTCGTCGTAAGCACCATAAAGAAGGTGGTCAGCCCCGATACGAATACGGAGTTGCCGAGCGATAGCACAAATTGATTGCTCTCCATTCCGAAAATGCTCTTGTAGTATTCGAGCGAAAATTTGCGTATTATAAGGCTGTAACCGTAAAGCGTGAGTTCCCGCGTGGCGGTGAAGGACGAGCATATCATAAGAAGCGCGGGTATTATGAAAAGCGCCGCGAAAACGATCATGATAAACACGTTTATCACGTCGAATATCTTTTCTCCTCTGGAACGTATTATCATACCTTCACCTCTCAATACGCGCCCTGAATGTCGTGGCGCTTTAAAATGGCGTTGCTCGTCACCACGAGTATAAGCCCCACTAATCCCTGCAAAAGCCCCATAGCGGCGGTACTGCTGTAAGCCGAGGGTGTTCCTATATTTTCGTAAACTATTTTACCTATGGTATCGGTGGTGTCCCTTAACAGAGCGCTTCCCCTTACCATGGTGTATATCTGGTCGAAATCGTCCCTTACGAGATTGCCGAGGCTGAACACTATCTGTATCCCGAGAACGGGGATAAGCCCCGGCAGGGTGATGTGCAGAAGTTGCTGAAACCTGCCCGCCCCGTCTATCGTCGCCGCTTCGTAAAGGGACGGATTTATATTCACTATCGCCGCGAGGTAAATTATCGTAGAATACCCCGCCGTTCGCCACATAGCCGTAAAGGTGAGAATGAACGGCCAGTATTTCGGCGAGGCGTACCAGTTTATCGCCGTTCCGCCGAACGCGGTTATCGCCTTGTTGAGTATTCCGCCGTCGGTGGCGAGAAACATATACGATATGGTGGAAATTACCACCCACGATATAAAATACGGGAAGTAAGAGATCGTCTGAACGGTCTTTTTGAACAGCCCGTTTTTAAGATAACTGAACAGCACCGCGAGCGCTATGGCGATAAGAAAACCGAAAATAAACTTCCAGAACGCCAGCACGAAAGTGTTTTTTATCAGCAGCGGGAAACTGTTCCTCTCCGCGAACAGATCGTAAAAATTTTTGAGCCCGAACATAGACGTCCACTCGCTTCTCCATATCCCGTCCGTAGTGCGGTAGTTTTTGAAGGCGAGCGTTACGCCGCCCATCGGCAGATACGCGAACAAAAAGAGCAGAACTACGCCCGGTATGACCATAAGATACAGGTCGTAGTTCCTGACGAGCGACCTGAAGAATTTCCCTTTGAAAAACCTTTTGAAAACGCCGGTAATTATTCCGTAAATAACGAAGCCGGCGAGAGCGACGCCGAGAACGGCGAATATGCCGACGGCGGCTTTATTCGCTTCGAGCGTGAAATATACGTAGCCGACAAAACATTTTACGTCGCGAGTTTCGTGAATCACTTCCCCGTCGGCGTCTATACCCGTTATGTCCGCCTTTTCGGTTACGGGCGTGACGGTCAGCGAGCGTTCGCCCGCGGTAACCGTTCCGGTACCGGCGTAAACCTCTACTTTCCCTTTGAAGTTGAAAGTTATGCTTTCAAGCCATTCCATATCCGCTATGTAAAAAGTGAATATGCGCCCGCGGGCATTTTCCGCAAGTTCTCCGCTTTCCGAAAACAGTCCGGCAACTTCAGCCTCGGTAAGTTCCGCGCCGGCGCGCTTTGGTTTGAGAGCGGCGTTTGCGCTCGGCCGCCTGTAGTTGGCGAAGTTGTATTTGGCGTTTTCGTAACTTTTAAGATACGGTTTATAAGAACCGTAATACCAATATTCCGTAAGCGTGGCTACGCTGTCCGCCTCCTTTACGAATTCCGAGGACTTTTTATAAGAGTAATAGCCCGCGTCACCGCCGTATGTACAGATATATTGAGCGCGCATGAAAGAAAGATTTACAGAGTAAAATTCGCCGGCATCTTTGATAGATCTCAGTTTTAACCTGTTCTCCATGCCGGAACTGTATTCCACCGCTTTTATCAAGCCGTCTATCCTGTCCTTTACGTCTTTTTCCGTAACGGAAACGGTAACGCCGTCGTCGATGTAAGTTTTGGCTATTCTCACGGTGGCGGTCCCGCTGCCGTCGCGGGCGAGGTTTACCTCCGCGGCGGAACAGGAACACAATATAAAGCAAAGCATCGCCGCGGCGGCGATAAGTATTGCCGTTCTGATTTTTGCGTAAAAACTTTTCAAGTTGAACCTCTTTGCGCTTTTATAAAAACTTTTAAGCGGTTGCGGCGGTCAAGCCGCAACCGCAAAGCAACGTTGAACTATCTTGCGAATCTCCTCTTCGCGACCGCCGCGAGAGCGAGCGCCGCAAACGCCGAGATGATGCCGTACCCCGCGTCGATCCCGCCGAAGCAACCTTTCTTTTCGGGCGTTTCGATCGCGTCTATAGCGGCTTTAACGGTTTCGATAACGGCGGCGTCCTCGGTGAGAAGAGCCTTCTGCGCGTCGGTAAGCGCCGCGTAGGCGTTATATGCGGCTTCGTAAGCGGCTTTCGCGTCGTTGATGTTTTCGGCGGTAACGTCGGTTATAAGCGCGGTGATGAGCGCGTCCGTTCCGTCGGCGGCATCTATATCCGCCTTGAGCGCCTCGAGCGCCGCCCTGAACGCGGCGAGTTTATCGGCGTTCGTTACGGCAGCCTTTTCGGCGTCGGTAAGCGCTTCGTAAGCGGCGTTCACGGAGAGATACGAAGCCCTCGCTTCGGAATAGGAAGCCCTTGTATTTCCCGCTTCTCCGAGCCCCGCTATTTCAGCCGTTACCGCGGCTACTTTAACGCCGGATTCGTAAACCGCCACGGCGGCTTCGGTTTCGGCAACTTTACCGTAGTTTTCCACGGTCTGCTTATATTCGTCGTCGAGAGCGGCGTAACTCTCTTTTATCTCCGCGATGATCGCCTTTACGCTCTCAACGTTTTCGGCGGTGATATCTTCGGGAAGAGAGGCTATCTTTTCGGAAACTGCTTTGGCTTTTTCCGCCTTGGCGTCGTAAGTTTCAACGCCCTTTACGGTAACGCTTCTCAGATTGAATCCGCCGCTTCCCTCGTTTATCTTAGCGCCGGTAAAGAATTCCACTCCTACGTAACCCGCGCCTTGTACCGCCGTGTTGGTGGAAGAATACTTCCGCGTTATCGTTGCGCCGGAATTTCCGCCTGTCAAGGTTATGGTGGCTTCCCAACCTATAAATCCGTCTTCCTCGTCTATCTTATCTACGGTGGTTATCGTAACTACGGTCACCTGCTTCCACACATACCACACGTCGTAATTATTCGCGCCCTCGAGGGTGGAAGGATCGTCCAGAATCGTTGACCATTGAGCGATGGGATTTCCGTTCGGATCTTCGCCCATGGGGAGAACGCCGTTTACGCATTCGACTACTTTGAAGCCGTCGGTACCGATAAGGAAAACGGCGTAGTTACCGCTCTGCGCCCAAGCGCCTTTGCTGT
Source organism: Clostridia bacterium (assembly GCA_017453885.1). GTDB lineage: Bacteria > Bacillota > Clostridia > Christensenellales > Borkfalkiaceae > RGIG3732. The sequence continues at coordinate 19,294 of JAFTDZ010000274.1, read as the reverse complement.
GGCACGTTACGGGTTCGTCGTGCTTGAATACGAAGTAGAAGTTGCCCCAACCGGAATTGGTAAGGCGGGAATCTATCACGAACTGAACGGTTTCGCCGTTACCGAGTTTTCTGCCGAGAACGAAACTCTGCCCGTTATCGCCTATGTTTACGGTAACGCCGTTTTCGGAATATTCCATTCTGCCTTCGGTGCCGACGTGGGCGAAATTCTCCTCGCTTGCGGTAAAGTTGTAATCGTTGCCGTAAAGCGCGTATTCATAAGCCGAGAGGGCTTTGAGCGCCGCGGTGAGTTTTGCCGACGACGCGACGAGTGTTTTCTGATAGTCGGTAAGGGCGTCGTATGCCGCTTTCGCCGCGGTTATCGCGCGCATATTCTCACCGTAAACGGTTATCGTTTCGGGAAGCGTCGCTATCATTCCGTCAACTTCCGCCGCTTTTTCGTAATTTACGGTAAACTCGTCGAGCGCAGCCTTCAGCGAAAGAAGTTTCTGCGTATCGTCATCTGAAATTTCCGCTTTCTGCTCGTCGGTGAGTGCGGAGTATTTTTCGTAAGCGTCGAGGACGAGTTCTTTATTTTCCTCGTAATTTTCAACGGTAAACGCGCCTTCGGGCAGAATGCTTATCGCGTACTGCGCAAGTACCAACGCGTCCACATTTTCAAGGTCGCTTTCCGCCTTTGTGAGAACTGCGTATTCCGCTTCGTTTATAAGGTTTTTCTGCGCCTGCGTCAGTGCGTCGTAAGCGGTTCTCGCGGCTACGGTCGCGTTCCTCACCGCGGTGTAATTGGCGGCGGTTATTTCCTCGTAGGAGATCGCGCTTATAAGCGCAGAAACTTCGTAAGCCTTCGCCATGTCTTTATTGTATTCGGACGCTTCCGCCTTGACTTTTACGCTGTAAGCGTTGGTATCCGCACCGTAAGTTCCGCCGCCGAAAAGGCTTACCACGGAGAGATTCTGCTCGCCCCATATCATCTTATCCTCAACGGACGCCGTGTAGGAGAAAGTCGCCCCCGTGTTGCTTTCATGGCCGGACGGTGTGAACGATATAGTAACGTTCGCGCCGGTCGCGGTATCTTCGGTAGTAATTACGAAAGTATTCGTCTGTTTGTGAACGTACCAGAAGGAATACCCGTTTATTCCCGCAAACGCATTGGAAATATCGGTAACAACGCCGTTCTTGCAGATATATACGCCCGCGGCTCCGTTATAGATATATACGGCTACCCAACTGCCTTGCGCCGAAGTTGCGCTCGCGGTGGCACTGTCCCATTTCCACACCGTGCCGGCGTAATCCGCCGCGGTGCCTTTTACCATAACGATAAGTCCGCCGTAACCGCCGTTCGCATTTACGTAGTCAACGGTAAGTTTAACGGTGGCGTTTGCGCCGAAAGCGACGGATACCGCGGAAGAATTTCCGTTGACGGCGTTAGTCTGATACATTCCGTCCTCGGTAACGGTCACGTTGGATAAAGTTTCCCATTTTTCCGCGTCGTTATCGTAACGGACGCTGCCGTCGTCAACTACATACTCGTAACCGGAATCTTCGGCGGCTATCTTAACGCCGTAAGCGTTGGTTTCGGCGTTATACGTTCCGCCGCCCGTGGTCGTGAGAACGGCGAGGCTTTGTTCGCCCCAAAGCGCCTTATTTTCTATATTCGCCGTATAAAAATATGTGTCACCAGTGTTTGCCGCGTAACCGGAAGGGGTAAAGGCTATATTTATCTTCGCTCCGTCGGCATAATCTTCGGTAGTGATGACGAAAGAGTTTTTCTGTTTATGAACGTACCAGAAGGAATTTCCGTTTATTCCGGTAAACGCTTCGGCGTCCGTCTTTTCGGTGACCGTACCGTTATCGCAGGTTATAACGCCGCATTTGCCGTTGCCGATAAACACGGCGATCCAACTGCCTTGCGCCGAATTTACCACCGGGCGATCGGGCGATCCCCAACCCCACGCGGTCGCCGCGTAATCTTCCGCGGAGCCTTTCACCATAACCATAAGGCCGCCCCAGCCGCCTGCCGCTTCCACGAAGTCCACGTCCAACTTTATAGTTGCGTTGCCGCCGAACGGCGTAGTTATCGCAGAGGAAGAATTTGCCGTCTGATACATTCCGCTATCGGTAACGGTCACGTTGGATAAAGTTCCCCACTTTTCCGCGTCGTTATCGTAACGGGTATAAGGATCGTAAACGTAGGCGGAAGCCCTGTCGGTAACTTCAACGTTGTATTTATAATATTGAGTTCCGTCGAAAGTTCCGCTGCCGGTGTGACCGATTATAATGTTCTGATTTCCCCAAAGTTGTTTGTTTGCGGAGTTATACGTCCAACTGCACACGGCGCTGCCGCCGGCTTGGGCGTTCTCTTTACCTGTTATGGTTATATCGAGTTTAACGCCCGTATCGGTATCCGTCGAAGTGATCTCGTAAACGGTGGTTCCCCTGTCCTCGTACCATACGAACGCGTTATTGAAATCACGCCAGGCTTTATCCACAGTGACTTCGCCGTCTGCGCATTCGTAAACGTAAACCGCGCCCGCCGACCGACCTATGCCCACGGCGATGAAGTTACCGGTAGAAGTTGCCTGCCCGGGATCCCATGCCGTCTGCGTGCCGTCGGACTTGACCATTACCCAGGAATATCCCCAGGTGCTGTCCGCTATGTTCGCGACGGAAGTTACTTTTACGGTGGAATTTCCGCCTACCTCGTTCGTCACCCACGCGTAGGACGCGGCAGTCGCGCGCATACCGTCGGCGTCGAACGCCGCATTAGTCGATCTCTGCCACTTCGCGCCGTCAAGCGCGTAATCGACCGTTGTTTCTCCTTCCGCCGATACGTACATCGTGGAAAATCCTATCGCCAGAGATAAAGCGAGAATCACGGAAAGAAGTGTAAGTAAGTTTCTTTTTTTCATAATTTCCTCCTTTACGGCTTCAAGCCGCTTATTGATTTTTTTAATTAACCGCCTATTTCGCGCATCATCGACGCGATCAGCGTGTTGTAACTGAAGAACATATCGTAATATATTCCCTCGCCCGTTTCCGGGTTATAGGACTCGTTCATGCTGCCGACTTTCTTTATTCCGTTATAATAGAGTTCGAGCGTGGCTTCGTAAACTTCCCGCGCCTTGTCCTCTCTGCCGTAGTTGAGGTACGCCTCAAACGCCGTGTAACACGAAAGCCCCCACACGGCTCCCAACCAGTTAGACGGGTTGTTTGAAGGCGTTAGGTCGTACATTTTTTCATACTTTGAAACCGTCCTTATCCCGTAAGGCGCCGTCAACCCGTCGCCGGAAAGCCTTTCGAGCGCCCTCTTTGCCCTGCCGTCGTTTGCAAATCCGAACGCGAGCGGCATATAACACGCGAACGTTTCTATTTTCAGCGGCATCGTTTTCCAGAAAGCGCCGAGCCCTTTATGGAAAATTTCCGTTTCGTTGGTTTTTACGTCGATATCCTGCGAGTAATATAAACCGTCGCGTTCGTCCCACGTTTCACGCTCTATCGCCGAGATAAGTTCGTCGCGGCGGGCTTTCCATAATGCGGCGTCCTCGCCCTTTTTCTCCTTTATCTTCACGAGGGCGGAGAGGTCGTCCGCAATAAACGAATTCAGGTATATGTCCGCTCCCGTACGCGGGCGTCTGCCGAAAACGGCGGGGTTGTTGTCCATTCCGATCATAACGTCGTCAGCCCAGAAATAAAGCCCGCTCTTCTCGTCAAACTGCGTATTTCGCATAAAATCGAGGTATTTTTCAAGTTTGGCGGTATCTATCCAATCGTAGTCGCCGTTCAGTTCGCAGGCGATAAGCGCCGCCTTGCACAAGCACCCTTTCTGAGCGTTGAAGGTGTTCGGGCGGCGGGCGTAATCGTCGTCGTAAACGTCGGATCTAATCATTATGGGAACGAACCCGTCCTCTTCCTGAAAATCAAGAAAGTTGAGAACGTTACCCTTCGCAGCCTCGTTTATCATGGCGCGATGCTTTTCGTAATCGAACGTTTCGTCCTCTTTGAGAAGTTCGGCGGCGTCCGAAAGGGACTTGATGGTGAGATACCCGTCGAGATCCCAAAGCGTGTGCGAATACGCGAGCCCCGGCTCGGTAAACGGATATTTCAGTTTGTATTCGGGCGGCTTTATGACCTTGAAGGCGTGCCGTTTTATAAGAGCGAGAACGGTTTCCCGCTCCTCGTAAAAAAGCGGTTTAACCCCGTTTAACGCGTGTTTTGCGAGGCTTTTATGATTTTCACGGTACGGCTTACCCATTATTTCCGAAAGAGAACGAATAAGGTTTTCCGCATATTTTTCATGCCCCGCCGAAACGGGATGCAGGGCGAGTTGCGGGTTTGAAAACCACTTTTCTTCCGGCGGAATGAACGAATAGCAATCTATAACGCAAATCTTCGGATAGCGGGAATACACTTCCGCCATCTTCGCGCTCGTTTCTTTAAGCGAAAAGTTCACGCCTTCCTCGTCCGATCTCCATATCGGGAGAAGGGCTATGATTTTTGCCGACGGAAACTTTTCCTTCACGTTGCCGATAACGCCGGTCATAAGCCCGTCAAGTTCGGAAAAAGTCTTTTCCTTATCGGCGGTGCCCATGCAGAAACTGTTTGTGCCGTTTGCGATCATCACGTAATCGGGCGTTTCGGGATAATCGCCCAAAACGTTGTAATCGTTGAAAGTTCTGCCCGATACCGCCTGATTTAAGCCCTTGAGAGAAAACGCCTCGCACACGCGGTTTGCGAAAAGTGATGAAGGATCGATACACTCGCTTCCCTCGGTTATGGAATCGCCGAAGAAATAGGCGGTTTTTCTCTTTTTTACGGCGGCGACGCGGGCGTTTATATCGAGTGACACTTTTTTTACCGCCAAAGTAAAGTTCGTTGAAAAATACAACGTAAGGCGGTTTTCACCGCGCAGATTTTCGGGAACGGTAAAAACGTCCTTATACGCGTGACCTTTCGACGCATTGCGAACGGGCGTGGAAATCTTTTTACCGTTTACCAGAAAACCGAACTGAAGATCGTAAACGGGCAAGCCGCAGTCCGCAACGAAGTATTCTATTTCCACTCGGGTAGAATCGGTATATATATCGAGCGAAACTCCGCTGTCCCTCGCGCCGGAGTTGCAGGTGGTGCATTTTATATTCTGTATAGTATTGAGGCGATTGAAATATACCCCTTCTTCGGACACGACGTAGTTCAGATACCCCGCGAAAGCGCCCGCGGAAAGTAATTTTTCAAGCGTGGCGTCAAGGCGTATTTCCGGTGAAGGATGCTCCTCGAGGATACAGTTCTCCACAGTAATATCCTGCCCTTTTCTCACATAAAACGCCACGTCCGTTATTCCTTCGCGCGCGTTCGCGTACAGGTCGGAAGCGACGCCGTCTATGCTTATGCGAACGGTGTTGCGGGTAAGAACGATCTCTGCACTATACTTTTTACCGACCTGAAAAAGATCGTTGCCGTACTTATCGCGTATCGGATCGGTCTTTCTCGCCCAATCCGGCGCGTAGCCGTAAAAATTGAGTTTATCGCCGTTTTTACAAACCGTGAATTTCGATTGATAGATCATATCGGAAGGAAACTTTTCCGTCTCTCCGAAGTTCACGTTCAATATCTCGTCCGGGTAGGGAAAGTTTTCGTCCTCTTCCAAATCGTCCGTCAGGCTGTTCACGGTAAACGAAAACGAAAGTTTCACGCGGTCGCCATAGAGAATGTTTTTCGGTTTTACGGTAAGAAATTCGTTCATATGTTTCCCCTGTCAATAACTTCCGCCTCGGTAGCGCCTTCCGCAAAAACTTTGCCGCCCTGCGGATAATCTGCGAAAAAGGCGACTTTTCCGTTTTTACGATATATATTTATACGGTATTTTCCCTTAAACGTTTCCAATGAAACGTCAACGTTTTCCACCCCTTGCGGAAGGTTCGGTTTGATAAAAACATCGCCGTCCGGCTGCGCCGTAACGCCGCAAATATACTTTATTATAAACTCCGCAACGGGGCTGAACATATGGTGGTTGAGCGAATTTGTAAGTTCGAAATCCTCGCACAGCGTCGTCTGCCCGTTCTCTATCCAGTAGCCGAAAGACGGGTAATTTTTGCGCGCGAGCATTTTATAGCCTGCATCCGTCCGCCCGCTCTTTCCGAGCGTATCGAGAATGAATTTAACGCCGAGTATGCCAGCGTGTACGGCGTAATCGTGTTTTTCAAGATAATTGACCACTTCTTCTGTTCTGTCGGCAGTTCCGAAATACGATAGCGCGGCAAGCCCGGTAAGGCTTTTCTCCCCGCCGTGCTTTTTTAGTATCGCGGATTTGATAAAGTCCGCTTTTTCGCGGAAAAACGCCCCTTTTCCGTCACCCGCGATGTCCGATATCTCCGCTAAGATCTCCGCCATCATCTTGTAGTAACCGCTGTCGGTAAGTTCCGTAGGGCATACGGCGAAATCGATATTTTTCGGGTAATTCCAGTCGCCGAGCCCTACGCAAACAAGCCCGTCTTTTTCATAAGAAGAAATATAATCGAAATATTCGAGTAAGCGCGGATAGAATTTTACCGCGGATTCTTTATCCCCGTAATGATCGTAAAGCGCCTGCGTAACGCGGAAAAAAGCGATATCCCAAGCGGGGCCGCTGCCCCAGTTATAGCCCCAGCCGCACGTGGGAACGATAGCGGGGATCTGACCGGACGGCCTTTGCGCGACTGCGAAATCTCCGAGCCATTTAAGATACGCTTCCCGCATATCGAAATTGTAAACACAGGTTTCGAGCGATAGTTGGGCGTCGCCCGTCCACCCGTTTTTCTCGCGGTGAGGGCAATCGGTAGGAAAGCCGTGATAGTTCGAGAGTATCGACCGAATCGACATATTATATAAATCGTTCAACGCGGCGGACGAACTGCCGAAATACAATTTCCTTTTCAGATCCGTATGTACGAAATAAGCCTTTACTTCGTCGGCGAATGCGTCGCCGCGGATAACGGCGTATCTGAAACCGTGGTAGGTGAATTTCGGTTTGTAATCGTCCTTGCCGCCGGAGAGAATACACACGTCCGTCTGGTATAAAAGTCCTTCGTCGGATATATACATAGAGTTGCTCTCGTTGTCCGCGTCGCCGTTTCCGGTCAGCCTGTCCGAATAACAAACAGAAACTTTAGTCCCCTTTTTCCCGCAAAAAATAGCGGAAACGTATCCCGACATATTCTTTCCGAAGTCGTAAACGACCTTTCCCTCATACCTCTTTACGGCGACGGGTAAAACGACCTCGCACTCCCTTATCGGCGGAAGAAAGGAAGGTTCCGGCATGCCGCCCGGCGGAGTTGAAACGGAGCAGGCGAAGTATTTTCTTTCCGCGTTGAAATCCGTATATTCGCCCGCACGCACGGCGTCGGCATAGATCTCCCCGCGGGAGCATTGCCAACTCTCGTCAGATACGAGCGTAAGATTGCCCGCGTCGAGGCGGAAGATCATCTTCGGGCAATCCCGCCAGGGCGCCCTGTAAAAGCCCCAGGTATCGGTCGTAGTCTGGTTGTACCAACCGTCGCCGACGATCGCTTCGATAACGTTTTCACCCTCTTTCAGCATCGGTGAAACTTCGTAAGAAGAATAGAGTATCCTCTTATCGTATTCGGTGAAGGCGGGTTCGAGCACCCTGTCGCCAACCTTTTTACCGTTTATATACAATTCGTAAAACCCGAGGCCGCAAACGCTTATTACGGCGGTATCGGGAACGCGGTCCACGAAAAATTTTTTGAGAAAATATACCGCGGGCGAATCCAGCGCCTTTCCTTCCGCGACGAAATGCCTTCCGTCGGATATCCACTTCGCCCCGTCGAAAACGTCTTTTTTTCCGCTGATGAAGAACCCTTTTTCGGATACGGTGACCGCATCGCCGTCGTCCGTTTCCACGGTGAAGTAATATCTCGTAAAAGGAATAAGTTCGGCTAAGGACGCGTAACATATTCCGTAGGGCGACTTCTCCGATCTTTCCGATATAACATTCCCCGCCGGATCGAAAACGCGCAAGCGAAAACTTTCCTGCCTTGCTATGCCTTCCGTTCGCCAGGTAAAATAAGCGTTATCGAAAATTCCGAGCGCCGCGCTCTCTCCGCGGCAGCGCAAATCGTAAACTCTTTTCATCATATATCGCCGAAAATTATTTTCTGATTGTATTTTATTCTATTTTTTTTTCAATATCAATAGCAAAATAAAACTTGTAATTTAACATTTTTTCACCTTTGCATATGCGAAAGTAAAAAAAAGATAAAGTTAATAATCGTTAAAACGCAGTTATCATTATGCTAAAATCCGCGCTTGACTGCCCGACTTATCAATGTTATAATATGTTTTGACGGGATAATAAGCCGTAAAAAAACAAAAAAAGGGGTATGAAAAATGAAGTTTCCCATAACGGGCACGTTTATAGACGACGTGACTTACGACATTCCTTCCCAGAACTGGTCGGACGAACAATGGGCGAAAGACCTCGACTATATGAAGGGAGTAGGCATCGACACGCTTATACTTATCCGCGGCGGTTTTTATAACCGCACCAATTACGTTTCAAAGATATTCCCCACGTACAGGACCGAAGAATCGGACGACTTTGCGGGAATGATCCTGAAAAAAGCCGCGGAGAGGAATATGAAGGTTTTCGTGGGAATGTATATTTCCAACCTGACCTGGAACGACGGCGACGCCGAAACGGAAATAAAGCAAAATAAACTTTTCGTTAAAGAAATAGTGGAAAAATACGGCGATATACCTTCCTTTTACGGATGGTATATTCCGCACGAAGTGGGAAACAACATACTTAATATAACCGATATTTTCAGCGCGCTTTCGGATATGTGCAAGGAAAAAACGCCTGATAAAAAGGTGATGATAAGCCCTTTCTTCTACGAACTTTCCCCTAAAGAAAGCGCCGCCGAGTGGGACGATATATTCAATAAAAGCGGTAAAAATATTGATATATGCTCCTTTCAGGACGGATCGTTCGGCGTTGACCTGATGAAGGAATATTACGAAAACATCCGCCCGATATGCAAAAAGCACGGCATAGAATTCTGGCAGAACGCGGAGGCAATAGAGAGGGATCTGCCGAAAACGGGCGTTTATTACCCCATTTCGTTCGAACTGTTAAAGCGCAAGATAGAACTACTCTCTCCCTATGCGGAAAAGACGATAATGTTTGAATTTTCGCATTTCCTTTCGCCGCAGTCTACCTATCCCGCCGCGAGAAACCTTTACGCCCGCTACGTAGATTATTACGGCAAAAAATAATTTACCGCAATCGCAGGATTTTTCCCGCGGGGTACGAACGATGTTTTCGCCTTCGTGCCGCCGCGGGATCTTTATTTTGCCGGATAAGTAAAACGCTTTAATTTCTTTCGCTTTACAACTCGCCGTAAAAATAGTATAATTTCAGAAAAAGGAGAAACTTTTATGTACGATAAAATACGGCCGGGTAAGATCTGGTACGACGCTTCCGGCAAACGCATACAGGCGCACGGCGGTTCGATAATTTACGCCGAAGAAAAATTCTGGTGGTACGGCGAAAATAAGGAAGGCGTTACCGGCACGGCGACGGGCGAGCGTTGCCCCTTCTGGCACCACGGCGTGAAATTGTATTCTTCCGCCGATCTATACAACTGGCGGGACGAAGGCTTTGCAGTAAAAGAGAGCGAGGATAAAAGCAACCCCTTTCACCCTTCCAACATAATGGACAGGCCGCATATAATTTACAATAAAAAGACGGGCAATTACGTGCTTTGGGCAAAGACTTCCCGCACGGACTTCGGCGCCTGCGGGTTTTCCATATGCGTAGGGAAAAGCCTTAAAAATATGATTTTTATCAAGGAAATAATCCCCGAACCTTTCCGCGCGGGCGATTTCGATCTGTTTGAGGAGAACGGAAAAGCCTACGTCGTTTTCGAAAACCCGCACGACTGCATGGTATTATACGAACTCGACGAGGATTACACGGGGCTTTCCGATAAATATTCCGCGCACCTGCATTCCGAATGCCCGCCGTTTGTGAGAGAGGCGCCCGCGGTATTCAAAAGAGGCGGGAAAATCTATATGCTTTCGTCCGGCACGACGGGTTACTTTCCGAATCCTTCGGCGCTGCACGAAATTACCGACCTGCACGGAGAATGGAAAGACCTCGGCAACCCGTGCGTTGGCGACAAGAACGAAAATTCATTCCGCTCGCAATTTTCGTCGGTTTTCCGCCACCCGCTGAAAGAGGACGTTTATATCGCCCTCGGCGACAGGTGGCTAACCGACCTCGTTGAAGATATGCCGGATATACGCGAAGTGTTTTACGGGATATTCAGCGATAAGGCGAAGAAAAAATACACGGGCGAAGATCTGCGTTCCCTCTCCGACGAAAACACTTCCGAGGCAAATTACGTGTGGTTGCCCGTAGTATTCGACGCCGATACCCCCCGTATCCGTTTTCTGCGGGAGTGGAAAATATAAACGGCAAAACAATTAACATTTTTAGAAATATCCGAAGCAAAAAAGGAAACGGGATTCCGTAAAAGAATATCGTTTCCTTTTTTTACGCTTATATTATCCGAACCACTTCAAACGCGTTCAGGAATCCGCGCGGTCGGCTTCCCCGATAAGTTCTTCGAGTACCTGAAACAATTTTTCCGGCTCTACGGGTTTGGACAGGTGAGCGGTCATGCCCGCCTGAAGCGAACGCTGAACGTCCTCGTCAAAGGCGTTTGCGGTCATCGCTATAACGGGAACGGTTTTCGCGTCGGAACGATCGAGTTTGCGAATTGCGCGCGTCGCTTCCAGCCCGTCCATTTCCGGCATACGTATATCCATTAAGATCGCGTCGTAATATTTCGCGGGACGTTCCGAAAATTTTTCAACGGCGATTCTGCCGTTTTCGGCAAGGTCAACTTCGATCTTATGCGTCTGAAGGATCATTTTCATTATTTCGGCGTTGATCTCCACGTCCTCGGCAAGAAGTACCCTGCGGCCTTCCAACCGGACCTTTTTCTTCCGATTTTTAACGGCGCCTTTGCGTTTTACAGCGCCCTCGAATTCTTCGATCACATTGGCGGCGAACAGCGGTTTTGAAATGAAACTGTCAACGCCGGCATTTGTCGCATCTTCCAAAACGTCGTCCCATTTGTAGGCGGTGAGAATGATGATTGCGGATTCGTTGCCGACGATTTCGCGTATTTTCCTCGTCGTTTCAACGCCGTCCATCTCCGGCATCTTCCAGTCCACGAGAATAAGGTTATACGGCTCCATCCGCGCGTGGCGGAGTTTGACCATTTCTATCGCTTCCGCGCCGGATACCGCCGTTTCGGACGCGATACCCGATTTTTCAAGCACAAGTTTCGCGTGCTCGCAGGCGACGGGATCGTCGTCTATGATCAGAACCACCATATCGTCGAGATCGATTTCGCGGTATTCGGAGTCGGCCGTATGCTCTTTTACGTCCATCAGCGTGACGGTGACGGTAAACGTAGTACCGACGCCTTTTTCGCTCTCGACACGTATATCGCCATTCATCAGTTCCACGATGTTTTTAGTTATCGCCATACCAAGACCGGAACTGCCGTATTTATTTGTTGACGACGAATCCTCTTGCGTGAAAGCGTCAAATATATGCGGCAGGAATTCCTTGCTTATACCGATACCGGTATCCGATATTTTGAAGGAGACGGTACTTCTTCCGTCGTATTGCGCCGTTCTTTCAACGTTGAATTCAACTTTTCCGCCTTGCGGCGTGAATTTGACGGCATTGCCGAGAATATTGATCAGCACCTGACGGAGTTTCATGTTGTCGCCGATATAGTAGTCGTCAATATGGCCGTTGATATGGCAGATATATTCCAACCCCTTATCCTGACATTGCCCGCTGATCATGGTGTTGATGTATTCGAGGAGTTTGGAGAAAGGAAATTCCTCGTTTTTGATCGCCATCCTGCCGGATTCGATTCGGGACATATCCAGAATGTCGTTGATCAAATTCAAAAGGTGTTCGGCAGCCGTTCCGATCTTTATAAGGTATCCCTTTGTCCTTTCAGGTGTTTCAGGATCGTTCAGGGCAATATTGTCAAGCCCGATAATGGCGTTCATCGGCGTGCGTATCTCGTGCGACATATTCGAGAGGAACACGGTTTTGGCTTTGTTCGCCTGTTCTGCCGTATCGAGCGCGGTCTTGAGCGCGACCTGCTGTTCCGCGAGCATTTGCTCCATCTCTTTTTGCTGGGTTATATCCATAAAAATGCCGATGTAGGTGATCGGCGTTCCGTCGGCACGGCGGGACGGTTTGCCTATGGCGTGAAACCATCTCCATCCCTGATTTTTCGTAAGCAAACGGTATTCAACGTCGTATATCTTTTGGACGGAATAGTCGTTGATCGTGTCGTTATACTCTTTCAGCACGCGTTCTTTATCGTCCTCGTGGAGAAGATTTGACCAGGACTCTAATTCGTCGGGGAAATCTTCCTTGCCGGTATAACCGAGCATTTTTCGGAAAGTATCCGACCAGATAACGTTAATCATTTCGCCTTTTTCATCGAAGTCCATAAACCACGGGCCGGATTTCAGCATATCGTGCAAAACGATCATTGTTTCGTTCTGCCGCTCCTGCCGCAACAATTGATTTTGCAGGTTTAATTTTTCTTCCAGTTCCTGCTGTTTGATGCGGCTTTCCGTATCCGCCGTTTCCTTTGCGAGGAGAAGTTTCGTGTTTTTGCGGTTCAGCGCGAGAATAAAAACAAAAATCACCATCATCAAGGCGACCGTCAATGCGGACATCACTATGCTCTGTTTGACGGTTTGCGTGGAAATATCTCCGATTTGTTCGCTGATAACGCTTTCACGGATCAGGTAGGTGAGTAACCAGTCGGTCCCTTCCACCGGCACGTAACTGATAGTTTCTCTTATGTCTTTATATACGAACGAGGCAACGCCGGCGTTCAGGTTTTCAAAGTCCGCGCGGACTTTTTCATAGGAATATCCCGTTTCGTACTCTGCCTGCGATAAGGCGTCGAGCAGATTATCTTCGACGGCAAGACCGCCGAGAACGGTATTGCTGAGCGCGATGCCGTTTTTGGTATAAATATTAGTGAAGGTAGCGTTGCCTTCCTGCGCCTGCATCGAAACGCCGGCAAGCATATCCTTCATGTCTATTTCCATAAAGCAAACTATCAGTTTTTCACCGTTAAAAGGGATTTGTTCCACCGGCATTGCGATAATAACGGTTTTATCCGCATTTTCAAGGTTCTTGATAAAAATTTCGGCGTCGTTTACGGAGTGATAGTCCATATTGTATTCGTCTATATCCGTCTGCGTTCCGAGCGAAGTGTAGATAAGTCCGTTATCGTCTATAAAGGCGAATTTTTGTAACGTGAACAGGCGTTTCATTTTTGCTTGATAAGCCTGCAAATGCTCCGGATCGCTCAAATCTTCCTCTGTCAGCAAATCGAGCGAAGTCCGCATATCATTGATGCGCCTTTGCAAATTATCCGCCACGACCTGTTCGCGCCGACCGGCAAGTTCGTCAAGATAGAGCAGACTGACCGTTCTGACCGCATCGTCGGACGCTTTTCTCGCCCTTTGTCCCATCCATACCGTTCCTGCAACGAGTATCAGCATCACGGCGATAATGCCGATGATCGCCACCAATGCCGAGTTGCGCTTTTTTCCGTTTGTGTCCATTCTTTTTCTCCGATCAGGGAAGTTTTTGAATTGCTTTATTAATTGTAACACATTTTCCCGCAAATATCAATACATTTGCGCAGGGTTGCTCTTTTGCGAAATAAAGAAACCGCGCGTTTTTACAAAAAAAATCTTCCGGCGGGAGATGGGCACCTTATCGCCGGAAGAATTTTTATCATTTGCGCTCGCTGAAAAATTATTGAAAGAGAAAAAACTTTCCGTTGCGGAAATACGCGAACGAGGCGGTTTCGCTTCATACGCGCAGTTCGCAGTGTTTTTCAAAAGCCATACGGAATACGCCCCTCTTTCATATCGAAAACTCAAATAAAATGGGCGCGGCATCGAATGATCTTTTACGGTAATTGAATCTCGTTATCCGATGGTAGCGCCGGCAAATCGGCTTTCGGAGAATCCTGATACCAATATACTACCGTAGCGTAATCGTCGTTACGGTAATGCCACTCGTTTTTATCAAAATCGTAATATATGCACTGTATGGTAACTTTTATATCGTTTGTAAACGTTATGGGATCTTTTTCGTGAAAACGATACAGCATAAACTTTTTGCCGACGTTGGATGTTCCGTTGTTCAACCCGCCCGAAATAGAATATACTCCTTGATATAACCCGCTGTATTGACCGTATTTGCGGCATTCGATTTCCTTACCGAAACAGAAAGCGCCGCCGAAATAATCTTCCGTTCCGGTGTAATTCACGGTAGGATAAGCCTCTCCGTCCAAATACATTTTCACTTCGCCTTCACACCAACAACAATCGGGTTCGTTTACGTTGACCGCCAGAGTTATCCCTGCGAGATGCCCCGAACACTTAACGTTATCCAAAGCGATATATTCCGCTCCGCTTTTAACGGGAAAAGCCTGCCGATACGACGCGCAAAAATATCTGAAATCGTTTCCGATACCGCATTTTCTCCAAGTTATCGAATAATATACGTCAAGAACGGTTTCGCTTCTGTTTTCAAGCGTGATCATACAACGTTTTTTGAAAGGCATCTGCCAATAGCAGTTAAAACCGCGACACGGCGCAACCATGATTTTCGCGGAATTGAGGAAATTATAATTACCGTCCGCGCCGGTCACATCGGCGTAAAATGCGTGGCCGAAAAAAGCGGATAAAGGCGCTTCGACAGATGGATTTTTTTCGTTATCCCAAAATATTCTTAAAATATATCTCGCTCCGACGTAACCGCCGAACCACATACTTTCGATAATGCCTTCCCCGTCGATATCCGCAAGAACTATCGTTTCTTCAGGTTGAAGTATTCTCCTCGGTGAAAGTTTTTCGTTAGGCAGGTTCCTGCTGCCGCCGCCTTTTACCCCGTTTACGTTTTCCGGTGACAAAGTAAACGTTTCGCCTTCTATTTTTTGCCAAAGTTCCTTATTCATAATAACCCCCACTGTTTTATTGAAAATATCTGTTCCCCTTAAATCTGTTCATTCGACCTTTGCACGGATTAAAAAAACGCGTGTTTTTATCGTTTCCGTCAAAAAGAGGATAAATCACATTTTCAACGTTGTTCACCGTTATGTTTTTTACGGTTACCGTCAACGGATTTTTTTCATCGGCAGACACGACCGAACAGCCTTCGAGCACTTCTACGGAAACGTTTTCGAGTTTTATTTCCGCAAGAGCCGCGCCCGTGTGAAGGGCAAGCCTGTTTTTTGCCTCGTAATGGATAAAACGATCCGCATCGGTAATTTTACAGTTTGTAAAAGAAACGTCGCAAGATTGCCCGAACGGTACGGTTTCGCTCGCAAAAAATTCCATTACAAACAAAGTGTTCCGCCTGCCTTGTTCTTCGGGCAAAAATTCGCCGTCACCTTTGTAAAGCGAAAGGCGGTGCGGGTACTTTCCTATCCCTTTCATTTCGCAATTTTTTACCGAAATATTTTTACCGCCTATTCTGAACATATTGCACGAAGTGTTGAGGTAACAGTTTTCCACTACGAGGTTGGTTACGTTTATTCCCGCAATACAGTCGTCCCCCGTTTCCATCAGGCAATCGGAGATCGACACGTTACGACACATATTCAAATGAAACCCGTCGTGCCCGCCCGAGCATTTAACGTTTTTTGCCGTTACGTTTATACAATTATCGAGTTGGTGCGCGAAATCAGCCGCTCTTTTCACCGTATATCCGCGCAAAACCACGTTCCTGCAGGACGAAAACCATATTGCGTGCGGCCCGCGAAAATTTTCCTCGCCGTTCGCGTCGAAACAATCGACGCCGTCGATAATGCTGCCATTTTCGCCTACGATGCTTATATCCGTTTCGTTATATGCGGAAAATATCGCGCGGCGATACTCGTCTTTTTCCTTCCTGTCCGGTTCGTGTTGCGGGATAAGCGTAACGTCCGAATACAGGATAACGCCTTCCGGAACGGGAAAAACTTTATAATCCTCGCAGTTGTCGCTACCCGCTATTTCTGCGCCCGCCCGAAGATAAACGGTCGTATTCGAATGAATATACAGCGACGATACTTTATATCTGCCACTCGGAAAAACAACGGTACCCCCGTTTTCTCCGCACATATCGAGAACGCTCTGTATGCGTTCGGTCTGTAAGGTATCTTCCTCTGACGAAATATAATCCTTCACGTCGTATATCATAATTTTATCCTTATTATTTCCGTTTCAACGTCTTCGAGCCCGATGGTTTCTTCGACGATACCGTCGAAATCCATGGGCTTTTCGCGGAGCGATTCGGCAAACGCGGCGGTTTCCTTGCTGTAGTAAAGCAGTTTATACCTGTTGTCGTACTCGTGGTGTTCGCACCTTAAAATAAGTTCGAAAACGCAGGATCTGCGCTTGGGCAGAACTATCGTGGCGGAATGCCCCTGCTTGTTCGTATTCGCTTCCAACTTGCCGTAATTCCATTTCATTACGGGAATTTCCTCGTTGCCGAACTTGAGAAGAACTTCCGCCGTCCCTTCCTTTACTTCCTTTATACCGTCGTTGAGCATCCATATCTCCGCGGTAAACGTTTCGCCTTCCACCCAACTGAATTTCTTTACGCGGGCGGAGAGAACTACGTCTCTCAAAGAATTTTCCACGCCGAAGTAGGCGGGCTTCTTTACTACCGGATAACTTATAAGCGCGTTGCCAGCCGCGTTGGGGTACGGCTCATCAAAACACCAGTTCAGGGCAAAACCGCAATTCGGCCTCTGCTTCCTCGCTTCCTCGAACATAAGTTTATAACCCGTGGTCTGCATAAGTTGGCTCTTTGCGGCGGCGTCCTTAAGATCCTTTGTTTTACCGAAGTAGTGTTCGATATTCTTTATCTGCAACCAACTGTCTTCCGTCCAGGCTTTAACGGCGTGGTGCGCCACCCAGGACGGTTTGCACTCGAGAATCGCCTCAAGATTAAGGTCTTCTTCGGGTATTACCTGTTTGAGATAATCGTAGTCGGCAAGGGAAGGACAGCCGAATTCCGTGTACGCCGTGGCCTTAACTATATTGAATGATTGAAAACATTCTTCCCACTCGTGATTGCTGAAAGTATAATGCCCGTGGCGCATTCCAAACATAGGCGAAGTATCCAGATACGGCGTGTTTTTATCGAGCGTGAAACACAAATGATTGAGAAGCCTTATTATATGCGATTGCGGCGTATTCCTCGTGCCGCCTACGTATAATTCGTTGCCGCCGCACCAGACGGCAAGGCACGCGTGTTCCCTCACCCGCTTGATGATTTCCACGGATTCCGCTTCCGCCACTTTAAGATAATGTTCGTCGTCGATATAGTGGTTGCAGGAAAGCGGGAACTCCTGCCAGATAAGGATACCTTCTCTGTCGCATATTTCAAAGAAACTTTCTCTGTTTACGATGCCGCCGCCCCATACCCTCAAAAAGTTTCCGTGCATTTCCTTAAAAGCCGAAAGAAGTTGCTCGTACCTCTCGTCGGTTATTTCCCCGAAAAACACTTCAGGCGGAACCCAGTTGGAACCCTTCGCGAAGATCTGCACACCGTTGAGTTCTACGGTTATGGGCGGATACCCCTGCGTGAACGGAAATCTGTCTATCCACCAGTTGCATTCCTGCGCCACAAGTTTTATTCTCCTGAACCCTATGTTTTTCGTTATCGTCCGGACGGTACCTTCCGCCGTATATGAAAACTCAAAGGAGTAAAGGTTTTGTTCGCCGTAATTATGGCACCACCATAAATACGGGTTTTCCAGAGTAAATACGTGTTTTGAGCCGTTTATTTCCGAGCGGTATGCGATTTTGCCGAAAGGATCTTTGACGGTCAGGAACAAAACTCCGTTTCCGTCGGTCTCCGTTTCGACGGTAACGTCCGCCTTCTTCCGATCTTCCGAAAGTTCGTAAGTTACGTAAACGTTTTTTACGAACGAACGCTCCCTTTCCTCGAAATAAGTATATCCCCATATTCCCTGCGTTACGAGCCGCGGATGGAAATCCCAGCCGTAGCATACCGCGGGTTTGAAAGACAGATCCGCTTCCTGCGCACCCTTGGTCGCCCCCGCCCTCGACGGGGCGGGATAAACGATCACTTCGAGGATCTTTCCGTCCGCGTTTTCCGGGATCTCCAGATCGACTTTACGGAACATTCCTTCCTGATAGAAAACGGTATTTCCGTCGATGCGTATTTCGAATTCGTAATCTATCCCCTCGGAAACGAAAAACAATCTTTTGCCTTTTTTGCGCTTCGGTATAAGGGTGAATACTTCCAGAAGTGGTTTTTAAGATCTTCGTAAAGTTTATGGTTATCCGAATATTTATGATCGGGTATTCCCGCGTGTTTCGCATAATCAAGTTGACACGCGCCGGGAACCTGCGCCGGAAAACTTTCCGCGAAAATATCTTTACCGCCCGCGTCGATAGCCAAAGTCCATTGTGTAGTAATTTTCATTATGATCCGTCCTCTTTGTATTGCTTTTTATATTGTTTTGAGATCCGCTACGCTTTCGCCTTCTACGAGCGTTACGGCTATCTCCGTTTTCTCTACGATTTTATCGTTACTGTTTATGCTGTCTATAAGAAGTTCCGCAGCCCTTTTGCCCATTTCCATTTTCGGAACGTTGAAAGTGGTGAGTTTAACGGCAGGTTCTACGATACGCGCGTTGTCAAAACCGACTACGGAAACGTCTTCCGGCACGCGCAACCCGTTTTTACGAACGTAAAAAACCACGTGATTGGCGAGAAAATCATTCATACAGAAAACGGCGAAAGGCGGCTTTATTTCCCTTAACATCCTGTCGAGTTCTTCGCACTCGTCAGAGAGAACGGCGTCCACGCAATAGGTTTTCGGGCGGTCGAAACCCATTTCCGCTATGCGTTCGGTAAATCCGTCGCACCGTTG
Organism: Clostridia bacterium; assembly: GCA_017453885.1. Taxonomy (GTDB): domain Bacteria; phylum Bacillota; class Clostridia; order Christensenellales; family Borkfalkiaceae; genus RGIG3732. The sequence continues at coordinate 271 of JAFTDZ010000274.1, read as the reverse complement.
CCGCATGCTGAAGGCAAGTTTGTTGTAACGTACCACGGCGAAACGTTTATGGCTCTTTCCGATAAGATAATCCGCGCATTCGACGCCCGCCGGATAATTGCACGCTCTTATTTCATTGTACTTATTTGACAGATAATAGTAGGAATCCACGAGAAAAACTTTTATTTTAAGTTTTTCAAGCCCGTCGATAAGAAGATTTTGCCCGTGTTCGCCTGCAACTATTATCGCGCCGGCGACTTTGGAATTGCTTACGTCGATAAACACGTCGTTT
>JAFTDZ010000034.1 GCA_017453885.1 Clostridia bacterium | reverse complement strand
TTAGGCGTTGTTTTAGGCGCTTCGATAATTTATTTCATAGTTCATATTCTCCATTTCGAGGGGGATATTTTCCACCAGAGCGACAAGATATCGAAATACGAAAAAGGCGGCAAGACGAGGAGTACCGTCATACTTATGTACTTCCTGTTCTTCATGCCGATAATACCTTTTGGGGCGATATGTTACTTCGCTTCGCACAAGCGCATAAAGTACCCGCGGTATATCCTTACCTGCGCCACGGGCGTTCTGCCTTCCATATGTACTTCCATAATAATGGGCACCGCCATAAAGGAATTTATCGCAAACGATCTGAAACTGTGGGCGCTTATCCTTATTATAATAGGCGCGGCGGCGATACTTTTCGTGCTTATTTTCATAATTCTTTACAAGTTTTACATCAAGCAGAACAACAACACGCCCGATTCCGTGTTTTATACGATATTCCGCAAAGTTGCGGATATACACCTTAAAAGAAAGTGCAAGGTAAAAGTTACGGGGGAGAGCGCGGAAGATATAGAGGGGCCGTATCTCGTCCTCGCGAATCACGCGTCCTTTTACGATTTTTATTATATCACGGCGATAGATAAAAAACGTAATTTTTGTTTTGTGGTCAACAGGCATTATTTCGGCGTGCCGATAGTCGGCGCGGTGGCGAGGCGTTGCGGTTTCATACCCAAAAAGATATTCAGCGGCGACGTGGAAACTATAAAGAAGATATTCCGGATGAAGGAAAAGGGCTATCCGATAATAATGTTCCCAGAGGGCAGGCTGTCTAACGACGGCGTCACGAACGGAATAAACGCCGCGACAGCGGAACTTGCGAAGAAACTCGGCGTTCCGCTCGTCCTCGCGCGGATAGAAAACTCTTACCTGATGAAACCGAAGTGGAGAAAGAGGTTTTTCAAAAACACCGTTACGGTGAACGTAAAGAGGATAATTACCGCCGAAGAACTGGCGGCGGCGGACTCCGGCGAAATTTACGCCGATATAAAAAAGGAATTATATTACGACGCGTTTTCCCGCGGGGCGACCTTCCGCAACAAGAACAAGGCGGCGGGGCTTGACGGGCTTTTGTATATGTGCCCGCATTGTAAAACGCTTTATTCCACCGTTTCGGAAGGGGACGGCATAACCTGCTCCCGTTGCGGCAAGGGCTATACATTAAACGAAAAATACCTGTTCGACGGGGACGGGATAAGGGATATACACGGTTACTACGAGGCGATAAAGGACGCGGAGCGGGAAAATATCCGCGAAGTTTCCCTGAAGATCGGCGTGACCGTTAAGATATTCAACGAGAAGAACAACCGATACGACGGCGAAGAAGGGTTTTTCTTCCTCGACGGCGGCGGCGTGAAGTTCGAGAGCGAAAAGAGCGCTTATAAGTTTGATTTGCCGCTCTCCGCGCTCGAGGGGATAGCCTATTCGGTGAACGAGGAATTCGAGTTGTATCACGATAACAGACTTCATTATTTTTATCCGAAGGGGGAAAAAAGGATCTGTACGAGGGTAGCCCTTCTGTACGATCTGCTGAAGGAAGAATATGGAAAACACAGAGAAAAAGAAGAACGATAAACTTATAAATATCGGCAAAAAGACGTTTATTTCCGTACTGATAATGCTTTACGCGCTGGTCGTCCTCGCGATAGTGCTGACGTATGTTCTGCCAAAGGGCAGTTTCGGTGCGGACGCCGACGGAAATATCGATTACGACGTTTATATCCGGCTTGAAAACGCTTCCGGCATAAATATCTTCAAGGGGATATTCGCTCCCGTGCTTATACTCGGCTCTTCCGACGGGCTGAATATAATAATGCTGTCGCTCTTCCTCGTGGTGATAAGCGGCGCGTTTCAGGTAATGAACGACGTTTACGGCATAAAGGCGATAGTGGGGGTTATAGTCAATAAATTCAAGGGCAGAAAATTCCTTCTGCTCGCTCTCGTATCCCTCGTTTTTATGGCTTTCGGCGCGTTTCTGGGGCTTTTTGAGGAAACGCTCACCCTGCTTCCGATAATAGCCATACTCACCGTGTCCTTGGGGCTGGATTCCTTCACGGGCTTCCTTATATCGATAGTGGCGTGCGGTTTCGGCTTTTCATCCGCTATAACAAACCCGTTCACCGTGATCTTCGCGTCCGATATAATCGGCGTGAACCCGATGGTGAATATCTGGTACAGAATGATAATCTTCGCGGTAACTTACGCTTTGCTTTTGCTGTTCGTGTATTTTCACGTACGCAAAATATCCGCCTCGCCGGAAAAATCTCTCACCTTCGCGCGGGACGAAAAATTGCGCGGGCAACTTTTCGAGGAAGTTACCGTGCCGAACGAAAGGCGGATAAGGATCGTTTACACGGTGTTTTTCGCCGTGATACTCGCCGTTATCATAACCTGTTCGGCAGTCGGGGCGATAAGGGATTACACGGTGGTCTTTCTTATTGCCGTGTTCCTTATAGGCGGGTTTGTATGCGGGCTTGTTTCCACGGGCGGAAGGTTCGGTATCGTCGGCAAAAGTTTTTTGAAAGGCGCGCTTTCGGCGCTTCCCTCGGTCGCGTTCATTCTGCTTGCCTCGTCGGTAAAATACGTGCTTGACGAGGGGCGCGTTCTGCCCACCATTGCGAACGAGGTGAACAACCTTGTGAACGGCGGCAACGTGTTTTTGACCGCCCTCGCGCTGTACGCGATAGTTATCGTTCTCGAATTTTTCATATCGTCGTCCACGGCGAAGGCGATATTCGTAATGTCCATACTCGGCGTGTTGTCGCTCGGCATCAACAAGGAAATGCTCGTGCTTATCTACACCTTTGCCGACGGTTATACGAACCTGCTTTTCCCGACATCGCCCGTGCTTCTTATCGGGCTTTCGATGATAGAAGTTTCTTACTTCAAGTGGCTTAAAAAATCCGCATGGCTGTTCGTTCTTACAGCCGTTATGGTGGCGGCGTTCATTGCCATAGGATTGTTGATAAATTACTGATAATATGAGAAAAAGGGAACTTTTATGCTGATTTCAAGTGAAATAAGGTCTTTCAGGAAATACGGAAACATCCGCGAGATATTAAAACTTTTCCGCTCGGTTTCCTTCGACGCTTATGATTTTACCTTCTTCCGCAACGAGAGGAATCCCGAGGGCGAACCGGACAGATTCATCGACGCGGACGACTATCTTGAAAAGGCTCGCTCGCTGCGGGCTTACGCCGACGGGCTCGGGATAGTATGCAATCAGGCGCACGCGCCGTTTCCGCCGATCGCATCGGGGGACGAAGAATACAATAAAAATATGTTCCGCCTTATTTCCCGCTCGATAGAGGTCGCGGGGATACTCGGCGCGAAGTGCATCGTCGTTCACCCCTGTCACGATTATTCGCCCGAAGAAAACGCCGAACTGTTCTATAACAAACTTCAACCCGTTGCGGAAAGCGCGGGCGTTAAGATAGCCCTTGAAAATATGTGGCATTGGGACGGAAAGAGGGATATTGCCGTGCCCGCGGCGTGTTCTTCTCCGGAAAGTTTCGTGTCCCATGCGGACGCGCTCGATAAAAGATATTTCGGCGCCTGCCTCGATATAGGCCATGCGGAAATGGCGGGGCTCGGTACTTCCGCGGCGGAAATGATACGCGCGCTCGGCCCTCGTCTTATAGCCCTGCACGTTCACGATAACGATCGCCGGCACGACAACCATATGCTGCCTTACACTATGAAGATAAACTTTGCGGAAGTTATCTCCGCCCTTAAAGAGGTAAACTACCGCGGTGACATAACGCTTGAAGCGGACGCTTTTCTTCCTCGTTTTCCGATCGGCGCCTATCCCGAAGCCGCCCGCCTTATGGCAAAAACCGCCGATATTATACGGCGAGAAATTCTATCGGAAACCGCTCGCTAAAGATTGTAATTTTTTTCGCTATATGATATAATATATTTGTCCGAAGGACGATTAAAAATAAAGAGAGGTAAAAAATTATGAAGTACGTTTGCGAACTTTGCGGTTGGACTTACGACGAGGCGGAAGGCGCCCCCGAATACGGTATCGCCCCCGGAACGAAATACGAGGATCTTCCCGAAGATTTCGAATGCCCGCTCTGCGGCGCGTCAAAAGACCAGATCGTAAAAGAATAACCCCTTTCAAAGAGCCGTAAGGCTCTTGTTTTTCGTTTCAGACAACAATAACATCAGGAGAACATTATGTCAGAAATTACAAATTCGGTAAAATACGTCGGCGTGAACGACAGGAAACTCGACCTGTTCGAGAGTCAGTTCGTCGTTCCCGAAGGGATGGCGTACAATTCCTATGTGGTTTTCGGTGAAAAAATCGCCGTAATGGATTCCGTCGAAGCGAAATTCGGCGGGGAATGGCTCGGCAATATCAAAAACGCGCTCGGCGGCAGAACGCCGGACTTCCTTGTGGTACAGCATATGGAACCCGATCATTCCGCAAATATAGATACGTTTATGAAGGCTTACCCGAAGGCGAAGATAGTTTCTTCCGCGAAGGCTTTCGATATGATGAAGAACTTTTACGGCAACGATTACGCGGACAGGCGAATAGCTGTGAAAGAGGGCGATATTCTCCCTCTCGGCGGCAGAAGCCTGCATTTTATTTCCGCGCCTATGGTGCATTGGCCGGAAGTAACCGTAACTTACGACGATAAGGATAAAATACTCTTTTCGGCGGACGCGTTCGGTAAATTCGGCGCGCTCGACGCGGACGAGGACTGGGCTTGCGAGGCGAGAAGATATTACTTCGGCATCGTTGGCAAATACGGCGCGCAGGTACAGGCGCTTCTCAAAAAACTTTCCGCGTTTGAAATTTCCGCGATATGCCCTCTTCACGGGCCCGTTCTCAAAGAAAATTTAAGTTATTATCTCGGTTTATACAACACATGGTCGTCTTACGGAACGGAGAGCGAGGGCGTGGTTATAAACTACACTTCCGTTTACGGCCACACCAAAGAGGCGGCGGAATACCTTGCGGAAAAACTTACCGAAAAAGGCTGCCCGAAGGTAGCCCTTAACGACCTTTGCCGTTGCGATACGGCGGAAGCGGTGGAAGATACCTTCCGTTACGGCAAAGCGGTTTTCGCAACCACCACTTACAATATGGATATATTCCCGTTTATGCGGACTTTTATTGACCACCTTACCGAACGCAACTTCAAAAACAAGACCGTGGCTATAATAGAAAACGGAAGTTGGGTGCCGAACGCCGCGAAGGTCATTAAGGGAATGCTCGAAAAATCGCAGAACATAACCTACGCGGGCGAAACGGTTACTATAAAATCCGCATTAACGGATGAAAACAGAGAACAACTAAACGCCCTTGCGGATATTCTATGCAAGTAAAAACCCCCTAAATCACACAAAAAGCCGAAGTTTTATCCTTCGGCTTTTAATTTTTGTTCCGCATTTCCTTGCGGTATTGCGTTGGCGTTACTTCGTAATAACGCCGGAACTCTCTCGTAAAATATAACGGATCCCGATAGCCCACGCTCAGGGCGATGGACTTGATGGAAGCGTCGTCCCGCTGAAGAAGGTTGCCCGCTTTCTGCATTCGCAGCGCCGTGAGATACTGCACGAAAGGCATGCTCACGCATTGTTTGAACAACCTGCTTAAATAACTCGCGTTGAAGTTGAAAATTTCGCTCAACTCCTTCAGGGAAAGAGAGGGGTGGTTGTAGTTGTCGTTTATGTAAAAAAGTATATTTTTTATGGTTTCGTCGCGGCTCGACTGCGAGTGCGGCTTTTGGCTTATCCGTTCCTTTATGATAAGCGAGAAGAACTCGTATATAAGGGAAACGGTTATAAGATCGTCGGTGCGCTCGTCGTCCACGGCGCACATCTTTTCCATTATCTGCGATAGTTCTTTCGTCAAATTTGTGTGATATACGGGGTTTTCCGCAGAAAAGCCCGCGCGCTCGTTGATGCGTATGGCGTTTTGACCTACGTATTCGAACCAGTAATACACCCACGGATCCTTATTGTCAGGATAGTAAGAAATCACCTGATTTGCGGGTATGAACATAACGTCGTTTTCGCCGAGGACATAAGATTTTCCGCACGCTTCGAAGTAGCCTTTGCCGGAAGTTATCAGTTGAACGGTAAACCTGTTCCTCAACACGGGGCCTATCTTTTTCTTGGCGGGGGAACACCTTTCCCGCCCGACGGAAACGGCGCGGAACTCCCCGTTTATATCGTTGTTTATATATTTGTAGAATATAGCGTTCTCTCTGTTTTTCATTCGTCGCCCCTCGCTTTTCTTTTATTGTAATGGCTCTGTCACAACAAATGGTTGATTTTTGACGAGAAATAGCGTATAATAATAGTAAGAAACAGTACCACCGAAGGAGGTAATTGGATATGCCTACTATCAAAGACGCATTA
>JAFTDZ010000273.1 GCA_017453885.1 Clostridia bacterium | reverse complement strand
TGCCGATTTTTTTCATTTTTCCGGCTGTAAGGGTGTGGTGCATATCGAAAACTGCAAGGCGGCGGGCGCGCACGATGACTTTGTCAACGTTCACGGAACGCATTTAAGAATCGTAGAAACGAACGAGGATGAAAAGAGCCTGAGGGTACGTTTCGAAAATCCTAACACATGGGGCTTACGGGCTTTTTACGAAAAGGACGATATAGAATTTATAAAAAAGGATACCCTGCTGCCTTATGCGAAAAGGAAGATCAAAAAGGTCGAACGCATAAGCGATAAGGAATACAAATTATTTCTTTATAAAACACCGCCGCAGGCGGACATTGGAAAAGACGTTATCGAAAACGCTACCCTTACGCCGGAATTGATCGTAGAGGGAAACAGTTTCGGCCCGTCTATGGGAAGGGGTATTCTATGTACGACGAGGAAAAAGACAGAGATAAAAAACAACATATTTTACAAAAACGGCGGAAGCGTACTGCATGTTTCCGGCGATTGCAATTACTGGATGGAATCCGGCTATACCAAAAATATTTGTTTTAAGAACAATACTGTTATAGACTGCGGGTATGGGCCGGGCGGCGTTTTTCAACCGCTTATCTGCGTTGCGCCGGAGGTTATGAAAGAAGGGCCGGTACACGGAACGATTCGCATTGAAGGCAATAAATTTATAACGGATCCGGATACAACGGCAGACAATTATTTTCACTGCTTGAAGAAAGTTATAGTGAAAAATAATATTTTTGAAAAAATCGAGGACTATTATGAAAAACGATAAAACAAGCGGCGCCGCTTATACGTATTGCAATCCTTTGCCTATTCCGGATATCCCGAGGGGAAAGGATGATTGGTACGCGAATGAAGATGGAATGTTCAGCCACGAAAATAAGCCCGTTCAAGTTACTACGCCCGATTATCGTTCGATAAGCGATCCCACGGTGTTTTATCATGATGGAAAATGGTATCTTTACCCGAGTTACGGCATGGCGTGGGTGAGCGAGGATTTTCATAACTGGAAACACGTTCGCACCGAGCCGTATTGCCCGAAATACAGCCCTGCTATCGTCAGATGGAAGGACAAATTTTTGTTAACGGCTTGGATTTGTCCGTTATATGTTGCCGACAGCCCGCTCGGGCCGTTTAAGTTGCTTGGCGATTTTATAGGAAGGGACGGTGTTTCTTTCAAGCCGTGCGATCCCGCTATGTTTGCAGATGACGACGGAAGGTTATATTTGTATGCTTTCGATACGGAGCCGAACGAAACGACGGGGAAATTTACTTGTAAGATCGTAGGATACGAGTTGGATACGGAAGATCCTCGGCGTGTGATTCGCGGACCGATGGATATAATTAAAATGAATCCGGAGAACGTATGGGAAAGGCGAGGGCGATACCATCAGGATAAATATTTCGGTTGGGTGGAAGGCCCGCATTTACTGAAACACAACGGGCGGTATTATATGATATACGCCGCGCCTGACACCTGCGATACTTCGTATTGTATGGCCGTCTATTATTCGGACGACAGCCCTTTAAGCGGGTTCGTCTGCCAGAAACGAAATCCGCTGACATTTCACGAAGGGGGACTTATTACGGGTGCGGGACACGGTTGCGTGGAACACGGGCCAAACGGTAGTTTGTGGTCGTTTTACACGATCTCCACGCCGATAACCCATCGCTATGAAAGACGCATCGGAATGGATCGCGTTGAAGTGGATAAAAACGGGGAGTTGTATTGTCCGTTCGGCGTGACGGACAGACCTCAATATATTCCGGGGTATCGCGAGGTTTCGGCAGGACAGCCCGACTTGGTTTCATTGACGAGCGGCGTCAGACCGCAGGCGTCGAGTTATCGTTCGGAACATTATGCTTTTTATGCGACGGATGAGAGCAACCTTTCTTGGTGGGAACCTTCGGAAACGGACGAAAAACCGTGGATCGAGTGCGATCTTGACGGGCAGTATATTGTCAGCGCGGTGCGGTTGTTCTGGCGCGACGTGAATCTGAATTATGCCGAAGGTCGTATCCCTTCGCCTGTGGATTTCCTTTTGGAAGGATATAAAAACGGAGAGTGGTTTACGCTATTAAACGAAAAACAAGAGGAAGAAAAGAACATAGATTATCACATTTTTGCTGACGTTGTCTGCGAAAAAGTACGATTGAACATAAAAAAACGGAATGATAAAACAACGAATATAGGACTGATAGACTTTTCTGTATTCGGGAGAAAGAAATAATGAAAATAATATATTTCGGTGACAGCGTTACCGAGGGTTGTTTTGAAATTTTGAAGGTCAAAGGAGATTGGGAACTTCTTAAAGATCCGTCGTCTTGTTTCGCTACGATATTGACGGAGCGATTGAAGAAAGCGTTTCCCGAGAGCAGTATAGAGGGTGTGAACGCCGGCATCAGCGGCGACGGTACGGCGGAAGCGATGAAAAGGATACGGAAGGACGTTCTCGATCAATGTCCCGACCTCGTTGTTTTTTGCTTTTTATTGAACGATGCGTGGCGCCGCGACGCGTTATATTACGAAAAGAATCTTCGCGAACTTTTCGGAATGTTGAAGGAAAGAAAAATTCCTACGATCTATCTTACGCCTAATATGTACAATACCTACGTTTCGCCGGATACGCCGCCGTTTCTCGTCAAAATGGCGTATGACTGCGCGGATTGCGAAAACAGCGGAATTTTTTCTTCCATTGCGGAAAAAGGAAAAGAAATCGCCAAGGAATACGGTTTTTATATAGCGGACGCCTATGCCGAATGGAAGAAATTACAATCTTACGGTATAGACACAACGGCTCTTTTGTGTAACCATATAAATCATCCTTCCAGGGCTATGCATAATCTTTTTGCGGACGTTTTATTCGATTGCATAGTAAAGAACGAAATAATAAAATGAAAAGGCTCGTTTGCATAGGGGATTCTATAACGAAAGGAACTTTTACGGCAAGTGGAGAGATTGCTCCGCTTTCGCTTGCTTCCCCGAATTACTCGGAGATTCTCAAAGAAAAATTGAAAGCGGACGAATTGATAAATTACGGTACGAACGGGATCTCTTACTCGTCTTTATCATCCGTATTGCCGGAGCAGGCATTGACAAAAACCGTTTCACATATGGATTCGGGAGAGATTGTACTGCTCGCCGCAGGGACGAACGACTACGGAACGAACGTTGAGTTGGGCAGCGAAAACGACGATACGGATATTTCGTTTTACGGCGCGGCGGACGTTGTTTTCGGAAAGATAAAAGAAAGGAACCCGTCGGCGGAAATTTTCGTTCTTTTGCCTATCCCGAGACAGACGGAAGAAAAAAACGAAATGGGTTATACGCTGGACGACTATCGACAAGCGTTGACCGTAAAGGCGGAGAAATTCGGCTTAAAATGTATAGACGGAAGGAAATTACCGATCGATCCGACGGACGGCGAGGATAGGAACAAATATATGGCGGACGGTGTTCATCCTAATAAAGCGGGGCATCGCATGCTCGCCGAATTTATCTGTTCGGAAATAAAAAGGATACGAGGATAAGACAATGGAAAAGATTTTTGATTTTGAATACAACGGCAATGCGGCAACGGTAATAGTACCCGCAAACGCAAACGGAGAGTGGGTTTGGAAAACCGAATTTTTTTACGCGTTTGACGGGGCGGAACGCAAACTTCTCGAAGACGGATATACGAGGGTATATTATTCCGTCAGCGACCGTTACGGCAGTTATTCTGCCGTCAGGGCGATGCACGATTTTTACCTTTACGTCGTCAAGGAATTTAACTTAAAAAGCAAATGTCATATGTTCAGTTTCAGCAGAGGCGGACTATACGCCTTTAATTTTGCGTTATCGTATCCGGAATACGTTGCATCTGTTTATCTTGATGCTCCCGTTCTCGATATGAAGTCGTGGCCGCCGGCAGGTAG
>JAFTDZ010000272.1 GCA_017453885.1 Clostridia bacterium | reverse complement strand
GCGCCTACTGAAGCGGAAAGTTTTACGAGAAGTTCTCTCTTTTCCTTACCCTCTCCGGCAAGGCGGAAAGTTTCCGCCGAGAGCGCATCGGCCTTCTCCTTGTACTTTGCCGAAAGTTCGCGCTTGGAAGATAATCGGCGCATAAGTTCGTTTTGCTTTTCCCCTGCGGCGCGGATCTCGGATAACGAAACGAGAAGGGCTTTGCCGTCCTTGCCCGCCGCGGCAAGCGCGGGTATCCTTTCCTGCAGGGTGTTCAGGCGCGCGTCTATTTCATCTACGACGGCAAAATACATCCTCTCGCCCTCGTAAGCCTTTGCGTCCTCGCGTTTTTGCGTGAAATAGGCCACTTGTTCGCGTATTTCGTTGAGCGCAGAGGCGGCGCCGGCGTCCTCGAACAGCCTGTCGAGTTGATCGTTCGGGTTGCCGAGCGCGTCGAGTTCGGCGGATAATGCGGCAACTTCAGCGCTTGCTTTTTCGGCGTCCTGCGCGTAGCCGTCCCTTTCCGCTTTGACCTTCGCGTATTCTACTCGCAGCCGCTCTATATCGTCCGCCACGCCGGAATTTGCCTGCATCAAACCGATCTTCTCCGCAATTTCTGCTATCTCTTTACCGAAATCGCGGCGAAGTATCTTTTCCGTTTCGGATAATTCTTCTTTTATCTTTTCCTGCTCGGCGAGCGTTTTGTTTTCGGAAATAATGGCGTTTTTGTGTGATAAAGACGCCTTTTTATATTCTTCCACCGCTTTTGCCACCTCGGAAGCCGCGCCGCTTTTCTCCGTTTTTTCCTTCATCTCGGCAATCTTCTGCCGGTCGCTATCAAGCGAAGCCGCCCTCTTTTCGTTTTCTTCGAGTTGTTTGAAAATATTGTAATAATACTGCCCGCTTTTTAGTTTTTCCTCCGCGGCGGAAAGTTTTTCCGAAATCTCTGAAAACAGCGATTTTTGCGTGATAAAGGCGGCTTTCAGTTCGGCGAGCGCTTCCGCGGTATAACCCGAAAGTTGGCTCAATTCGCCGTCGATCCCGCCGAGAAGATACTTTTCCTCGTTCATGCGGCGCTTTACCGCTTCGAGCAGAAATTTGTCGTATTTTTCGAGAGAGAACAATTTGCTGACGAGCAGAAGTCTGTCTCTGCGCTGTGACTTAACGAAGGCGGCGAATTCGTTCTGCGGAAGGATTATGCACTTGGAAAACTCGTCGTAACCGACGCCGATTATCTCCTTTATCTTCGCAGTCACGTCCTTCGTATCGACGGGATGAAGCCCGTCCTTTTCCACTACGGAAAGGGTTGCCGCGGTATCTGGCAGGTTACGTTTGTTTATCTTAAGCGTACGCTTTACGTTATACGTCTTTCTCTCTCCCCCGTCGAGAATTTCAAAGGTAAAATCGACGTAGGCGGAATTACCCTTTTCGTTGACGTACTCGCGAAGGTTCTGCGAGCGGGAAGTCTTTGCGAAAAGCGCGTACATAATACAGTCGAGTATGGTGGATTTGCCGCTGCCCGTCTTACCGAAGATGCCGAATATGCCGTTTTGAAGGAGAGCGGAAAAGTCTATTTCCGCCTTTTCGGAAAAACTGTTAAACCCGTTGAATTCAAGCCTTACCGGTTTCATTTTTCGTTCACCTCCGAAAGGAGCGAGAGGAACAATTCCGTAAGTTCCTTTTCCGGCTCCGCGCCGTATTGCTTTTTATAGCACTCGATGAAAAGTTCGCCGTCGCCGAGTTCTTTTCTCCCTTTTATCACCCTGTTTTCACCGCCGGATAGTTCGAGTTTAAGGGAAATAACGTTTGGAAATTCGCTCCTTAAATACGCGTTTTCTTCGCGATTCAGGGGGCTTTTCAATTTCAACGTCAACTCGACGAGGTTATTTTTATAGTTTTTGAGAAGTTCCGCCGCCTGCGAAACGGAAACGGCGGAAAGCCTGGCGAGGCGCTTGCCCTTTTCGAGCGGGACGACCTTTAAGTTTTCCGCAGCGCCGCCGATAAGATCGAACACGGTTACGGATTTTTCAACGTTGACCTCGTCGAACGCGTACTGAAGAATGGAACCGCTGTATATTATGTTGCGTTCCTTATCTATCACCTGCCGTTTGTGCAGATGCCCGAGCGCGGTGTACGCCGCCGGCGGAAATTTACCCTTTTCCACAGCCTTCGCCCCGCCGAGAGAAATTTCCCGCTCGCCGTCGGAAGTGAGCCCGCCGAGAGTGAACAGGTGCGCGACGAGTATCTGCGGAAGCGAACGGACGTTGTTTTCAAAGCATTTGTTCAGCCAGCCGACTATCCTTTCCGAATAACTCTCCTCCGTAGCCCTCTCGCGGAAACGCGCTTCCGTAGGGTACGGGAGCATACCTATATAAACTTCTTCGCCGGCGGTGTTTTTAAGCGTGATATACCCCTCTCCGCTGCCCGTGACTTTTACGGGGGATTCGGCTTCGCCGGAGACGGCGTTTCCGTCAATATTGATATTGCCGGCGAAGTAAACGCCGTGGACGTTTGCGAGCGGGGCGGACGCGCAAAGGCGGGTGGCGTCGTCGTGGTTTCCGGAAATTATAACCACCGCCCTGCCCTTCGCGAGTTTTACCACTTTGCGGTAAAATAATTCTTCCGCCTCGGCGCTCGGAATGAAGGTATCGAAAACGTCCCCCGCGACGAGGACGAGTTCTACCTTTTCCCTATCCGCTATATCGCAGATCTCGTCAAGCACTTCGGCCTGTTCGGGAAGCCTGTCCGTATTTTCGGTTTTTTTGCCGATATGCCAATCGGACGTGTGTAATATGCGCATATGCTCCTTCGCGCCGTTGTGGTATTAACCGCCGCGGCGACACAATATTTTGAAAAAATTTTTTTCAGCGACAATACGCTTGCTTTTTTTCGGAAATTATATTAAAATCTCTATCTATAATAATATAATATTCGTGCCGAAAAAGCAACTTGTTTTTTTAAGTTGAGGATAAAATGTCTTTTTGCAGTTTTTCAAAAGAATATAATTCGTCCGCATTCACGAGCGTGGAGAACGTTTTTTTATACGCGTATCTTCCGCAGGCGAGCGAAAGCGCCATTAAAGTTTACCTTTACGGGCTTTACCTTTGCCAGAGCGCGGGCGATTATTCGGGCGCGGAAATGTCCGCCGCGATAGGAATCGACGAGGGCGAAATGCTCGATTGTTTCCGTTACTGGGAAGAATTCGGGCTGGTAGATATTATTTCCGAAGATCCGCTTGCCGTCACCTACCTGCCGATAGGGCTTTCCGGCGCGAAGCCGAGGAAGGTGAACGCGGAAAAATATACGGAGTTCAACCACTCGTTGCAGAAGATAATTTCCGGCAGAATGATCTCTACGAACGAATACTCGGAATATTTCAGACTTATGGAAACCTATAACGTTCGACAGGAAGCGATGCTTATGATAGCGCAATACTGCGTGGACATAAAGGGCGACGACATAGGTTACAAATATATTTCCGCCGTGGCGAAAGACTTCGCTTCCCGCGGGATAACAACGCCCGAAAAGGTGGAAAAGGAACTTGAAAATTATATAGTGCGGAGCGGAGAGATAACCGCGATACTCACCGCCCTCTCGCAAAAGCGCAGGCCGGAGATAGAGGACGTAAAACTGTTCGCCAAATGGACGGGAGAACTCGGTTTCGAGCCGAAGGCTATAGTTCAGGCGGCAAAGACGATAAAGCGCGGAAGCATACAGAAACTCGACGAACTGATGATGGAACTTTACGCAAACAAGAAGTTCGACGAGAAGGAGATAGCCGACTTCGCCAAGAGCAAAAAATACCTTTTCGAACTCGCCGTGAAGATAAACAAGCAACTTTCATACTATTGCGACGTGCTGGATACGGTTGTGACTACCTACACCGCTAAATGGGTGGCGAAAGGCTTCGGCGAGGACGCCCTGCTGTTTGTTGCGAATTATTGCTTCAGGCACGGGAAGAAAGACCTTTCCGACATGGACGAACTGCTCGGCAAACTCTACGCCGAAGGCATAGTGGATATTGACAGTATGGGCGACTACTTCGCGCGGATCTCGGAAGATAACGCCTTCCTGAAACGGCTGCTTGAAAACACCGGACAGATGCGCCGCCCGAACGAGTGGGACAGACAGAACCTTCGCCAATGGCGCGCCTGGGGCTTTACCGACGAGATGATAGAGTACGCGGCGGAAATTTCCGCGGGGAAATCCGGCCCCATCGTATATATGAACGCCGTTCTCGGCAGTTGGAAAAACAAGAATATATTCACCGTTGACGAGGCGAAGAAAACGGAAAAAGTGCCGCAAAACACGAAGGAACCGCAAAAAAGGTATTCCGTTCACTTCAGCAACGAGAGAAAATACACGAAGGAACAGTTGGACGCGTTGATAACCGACGTGGACGACATAGACATATAAAAAAATGGCGAACGATATACTGTCGCTTATAGAACGCGAATATGCGGATATAAGAGAAAAAAATCTTAATAAGGCGAGGGCGAACCTCGACGCGGCCATGCGTGACGACGAATTTGCGAGCGCGCAGAGAGAACTGAAAGAAATAAGTTTCCTGCTTGCGAAGGCGGAGAGTTACGATGGGGACGAAAACGAGGTAAAACGCCTTAAAACACGCAAAAACGCCCTTTCGGAGCAAAGGAGTAAGGCTCTTTTAAGGCTCGGAATGAACGAGGTCGACCTCTCCCCTTCTTTCGACTGCGCCGCGTGCCGCGATACGGGTTTCGTTTCGGGCAAGCCGTGCGAATGCTTTAAGAAAAAATGGGTGGCGCACGCCTTCGACGGATCCGGCCTCGACGAACGCCCCCTGCTCACTTTTGCGAACGACGACCTTAAAAAGACCGAGCGGGGAGAAAAAATATACGCCGCGATGAAAAAATACGCGGAGAACTTTCCGCGGGTGAATACGCGCAACTTTACCTTTATCGGCCCCGTGGGTTGCGGAAAGACTTACCTTGCCTCTATGATAGCGGGAGAGATAAAGAAGAAAGGACTAATTACCATGCTCGCCACGGCGACGGAACTGAACCAACTGTTCCTGAAAAACCATACCGCGAGGTACGGCGAGAAAACCGACGTTATGGGCGCGCTTATCGCGTGCGACTTCCTTGTTATAGACGACCTCGGCGCGGAAGTAAACTACAACAACGTGACCGTGGAATATTTCTTCGCGCTGATTTCCGAAAGGCTTGCCAAAAGACGCGGCACCGTTATCACGACCAACCTCACCCTCGACGAGATCGCCGACAGATACGGGGAAAGATTTTTTTCGAGGATATCCAAAAACAAAAATTCCGCCGTTATACATTTCGACGATATGAATTACCGCAACAACTGAATTTTTAATATAGTTAAAGGCTTGCCCGCGGGCAAGCCTTTTTCCTTTTTTTGCGTTTTTTATACGCTCTTTATGTTTCTGAAAGCGCCTTCCTTCACGAGATCGAGGAAAACGTCCACCACTTTCGGATTGAACTGCGTGCCGGAACAGCGTTTGATCTCGGCAACGACTTCTTCGAGCGGAAGTTTCCTTCGGTAAGGACGGGTGGAATACATAGCGTCGAAAGTATCGGCAACGGCTATTATCTGCGCAACTTCGGGAATTGCGTCGCCCTTAAGCCCCGCGGGATATCCCCTTCCGTCGTACCGTTCGTGATGGTAACACGCGCCGAGAGCGATGCCCGGAGCGATGGTTATATCCTTCAATATTTCATACCCGCGGGAAGAATGGCTTTTCATCACCATATATTCCGCGTCGTCGAGTTTGCCCTGTTTGTTAAGGATACTGTCCGGAATGCTTATCTTGCCTATATCGTGCAGAAGGGCTATGTTGTATATCTGCTCCACTTCCGATTCGCTCTTGCCCATCTTTTTTGCTATCATAGCCGTATAAGTGGCTACGCGAACGCTGTGGCCGTTGGTATAGGCGTCCTTCATATCTATGCAATTGGCGAATACCCTGGTCATTTCGTTGATAAGTTTTTGATTTTCCTTTTGCTTTTTGACGAATTTATTCGTCTTGTACTTTGTTATCACGAACGCCGCGACCACGCCGAGGGCTATCACCAAAATGACGAGCGCCAACTTGAACCAAAGGGTTTCCATAAGCGTTTTGTCCTTGATTATGGTGACCGAAGCCGTTTTTACAACTTCGCCCGTTACCGGATCGAGTATGGAAATAACGAATTTATACGTTCCGCCCGAAAGATTCGTGTAACTTACGGACGACATATTCTGCTTGGTAAGATTGACGGGGTCGTCGTCAAACCCTTCGAGCCTGTAACTCAACTGCGGGTTATTGAGAGAATAAGTGAAGGCGTTTGCGTAAACGGTAAGGCGTTTGCACGTGGAAGGTATGCGCGCCGCTTTATCGCCGGTAATGCCGATATATACGTCGTCCGCATAAATAAACGGAATAGAGAGTTTTATATCGCTGCCGCTGTCCTCTTCTTCATTTATATTCACGCTGTAAACGCCCGTGGACGCGCTTATGATAAGCGAACCGTCCTCCCCGATATGACTGAAGGAGTTGGCGGTGGAAGTGCCGGGCAAGCCGCATTTCCTGTCGTAAAGGGTGTATTCCATATCCTCGCCGTCGTCAATAAGGTCGGCGCGCTTGACTATGTAAATGCCGTTACTGCTCAATATCCAGGCGCGGTTATCGCTGTTGAAATACAGGTCGAAGTTGTTGGAATACGGGAAGTTCTTTACCGTGGTTATCTTTCCGTCTTTCATATGCGCAATGGAATTGCTGGTTATTATCCAGAACATATCCTTCTCTACCGGGTCTTTTTGCATGCGCATTATAACTTCGGATTCAAGCCCGTCGTCAAGGCCGAGGCGGGACTTCCTCGAACCGTTCACCATATATATACCGTCGCCGTCGCTGCCGAAAAACAGCGTGCCGTCGGAATTTTCGGCTATGCAGAGAATAACGGTGTTGGTAAGTCCGTTCTCCTTGTCGTAAGCGGCGGTAACAATTCCGTCGGAAATAATATCCACGCCGCCGTCAGTAGCAACGGCGATGCTGCCGTCGGAAAGTTCGGCTACCATTCGGGTGTCGTTTGAAATAATTTTTTCGCCCGCGTCCGCATTTGACGAGTTATAACTTTTATATTCTCCGGTTTCGGGATCGTAACGGACGAGGCCGTAATCGCTGCCGTAGGTGCATATCCAGAGGAAGCCTTTCGCATCCTTCTTTATGCATCGTATGCGCACGCCTTCCAGAAGGGCGGTGAGCGCGTTATTCTTTACTACGTAATCTTCATTGAGAATGATAAGCCCCTTCTTGTCGGTACCGATATACAGGTCGTTTTTGTATTTGCAGGTGGTGTTTACAACTGCCGTTTCAAGGTTTGCCTTTTGAGAAATATTCACGAAACGGCTCGCCGCTATCTTCATAACGCCCTGACGGGACGAGGTGAACCAAAGGTTGCCCTCGTAGTCTTCCATCATTCTGTCAACGGAGTTGGTCATGGGGAGATCGGGCTGAACGAATTCGCCGTTTTCCACATACCCGACGCCGTTATCGGAACATACCCACAGCCTGCCGTTCACTTTTTTGATGCAGTTCACCACCGTTTTGGATACCTGCGTAAATACCGTGCTCTTTACCGCGTCCGCCATCCGTTTTTTAATGTTTCCGTAATAAATTTCCGATTTACGGGTTCCTATATATACGAAATCGGGATCGTCGGGATCGGGATAAATGGTGTTTGCGTAGGTATCTTCCCATATTTCGGAAGTGTCGTAAAAATCCTGAAGTTTATGCGAGGAGAGCGTGAAGAAATGCCATGTGTCCTTCGTTACCCCGTAAATAAGTCCGTTTGCGCTGACGAGTTCCTTTATACATTCCTTGTTGAGCAAAGGTTCGTTTATAACGCGGAGAGTGCCCGTCGTATCCACGTAGGCAAGCCCCTGCGTGGTGGCTATCATTATATTTCCTTCGTCGTCCTCAACGATGGAGCGAATGGAAGAAGATTTAAGCCCGTCCGCACGGGTGTAAAACTTGAATTTATCGCCGTTGAGAACGGCTATGCCGTTTTCGTTGGTGCCTATCCAAAGCCTGTTTTGCGAATCCACGAAAAGGCACTTCACGCTGGCGATGCCCGACGACGAGGGATAGCGGTAAAATTCGTTTCCGTCGTAACGGATAAGTCCGCTGTAGCCGCCTATCCAAATAAAACCTTCCGCCGACTGCGCCACCGCGTTCGCTTCCGACGTGGGCAAGCCCGAAGAACTGTCGTAAAGGACGGGAGATAATTCGAACGTTGCCGCGGAAGTTTCTTCGGCGGAAAAGACTCCGCCCGCGGACGGCGAAAAACATACGAGCGCGAGCGCCGATATAACGAGTGCCGCAAACAGAGATACTCGCTTTATTGAACGTGTGCGTGAGGTCATAAATAAAGTCTCCGGAAATGATGCGGAAAAAATCGCCAAACGATAATTTTCCTTATACTATTATATAATATCGTTTGAAAAAAAGCAAGGGCTTTTTATGCGCTTGCGTAAAATAAAAGCCCGCCGCAACCCCTTCCCGAAAGGATAATTACGGCGGAATAATCGAAATGTTATATCGTTCGCTCCGCAAGCGGTTATATCGCCTGAATCAGGCGGTTTGCCGCACGTTCAGCCGAGAGCAACGTCCAGCGTCATCATCACGGCGAAGCCCACCATTACGCCCCAAGTGCCGAGATGCGGGTTTTCAGTAAGTTTCGCGTCAGGTATAAGGTCTTCCGCCACGACGAAAATCATAGCGCCCGCGGCAAACGCGAGCAGCCATGGCTGCAGCGCCGTGAGAGCCGCCGCGAGAAAGTATCCGGCGACCGCGGCGACGGGTTCTACCGCTCCGCTTGCCATTCCGACGAGAAAGGACTTCGACGAACTGCCCGTAGCCCGTTTTAACGGCTGAGCGCCCGCCGCCCCTTCGGGAAAATTCTGTATCGCTATGCCCACCGCGAGGCCGAGCGCGGAAATATACGCCTCGCCCGTAGCGGCGGCTGCGGCGGCGCCGAAAGCAAAACCGACGGCAAGCCCTTCCGGAACGTTATGTATTGTCATCGCGAGGAACATTTTCACGGGCTTTTCGAGAGAAGTTTTAGGCCCTTCTTCCTGATTTGTTCCGCTGTGAAAGTGCGGAACGACCTTATCTATTACTACGAGGAACAAACCGCCCGCCATAAGCCCCGCTACCGCGGGAACAAAACTGAATTTCCCGTAACTTTCCGATCCCTCTATGGACGGAATAAGCAGCGACCACACGGAAGCCGCTATCATTATGCCCGCGGCGAAACCGAGGAACAGCGTGTTGAGTTTATCCGATATATCCTTCTTGAAAAAGAAAACGAGCGCCGAGCCGAGCGTGGTGGCGAGAAAGATAACCGAAAAGCCTATAATGGTTATTACAGTATTATTCATATTTACCTCTTGTTATATTCTACAATATATTCACGTAAAATGTCAAACGGTCGATTTGCGGAAAACAGGCGGCGCGGCGAGGGTAAAAACACAATTACCCGCCTTTTTCAAACATTAAACGCAAAAAAAGAAGAACTTTACGAAAAAGTCCTTCCTGAAAAATAATGAACGAATAATTTATTTTTTATATACGACGCGCCCGCCGACCACCGTAAACAAGACTTCGAAATCATCGGACAGGGCGGTGAAATCAGCCCGTTTGCCGACGGATATGCTTCCCCTATCCCCGTAAACGCCGAGGTTTACCGCGGGATTTACGGTGGCGAAATCTACGGCGTCGGTAAAGTTTACGCCGACCTTTTCAACAAGATTTTTTATAGCGACGTTCATTCTGAGTACGCTGCCGGCAAGCGTTCCGTCCTTAAGGCGAGCCTCGCCGTTTTTGACGAATACCTGTTGACCGCCGAGTTCGGAAAGTCCGTCCGGCAAACCTTTCGCGCGCATCGCGTCGGTTATAAGCGTAACCCTGCCGTGCGGTTTATTTTTTATAACGAGTTTTATTGCAGGCGCGCTTACGTGAATAAGGTCGCAGATAAGTTCGCAATTCAACTCGTCGAACAGCATAGCGGAGCCGACCACGCCAACTTCCCTGTGATGCAAGCCCTTCTGCGCGTTATAGGTGTGCGTAACATTCGAAGCGCCGCACTTTATCGCCGAAGAAACTTCCGCGTATCCCGCGTCCGTATGACCTATGGAAGCAACCACTCCGTTATCCGCAAGGTAACGGGTGAGTTCGTTGCCGCCCTCGACTTCGGGCGCGAGCGTTACTATCTTTATGTTGCCGCCCGCCGCGCTCTGATACGCCTTGAAAGTTTCCACACTCGGTTTCGCAACGTATTCCACGGGTTGCGCGCCGACGTGTTTAAGTGAGATAAACGGGCCTTCCAGATGAACGCCGAGGATCTTCGCCCCGCTCTCCTCACCCTTTTTCATTGTAGATCTGACCGCGTTCAAAGCGGCGGTTATATTTTCGGGGCTCTGCGTCATCGTGGTGGCGAGGAAAGCCGTGGTGCCCTCTTTTGCGAGGCAGGAAGAAATGGTCTGCAAAGCGCTTTCGCTACCGTCCATAGCGTCCGCCCCGCCCGCTCCGTGAATGTGTTCGTCTATGAACCCCGGGAGCAAAATACCCCCTGTTTCGCACAAATTCTCGATATTTTCGTCCTTGCCGACGAATGCGATGCGGCCGTTCTCAACACCTATATCGGCTGTTATTACGCCCTCTCCTTCAACGTAAGCCTTAACGTTTTTGAAACCTTTCATATTATCTCCTCAACGCGGGAAGCGACGCCGCGGCTATGCTTTGACCGACACGGCGGTTCTTTTCGTCCGGCATCTCTATTTCAAAGCCGAGTTCGGGGTATTCCGCGGCAAGCACTTCTTTCGCCTTATTCATTATTATATTTCCGCCCTCTCCACTCGTGACTCTGCCGAGGAGAAGAACGTGTTTTATATCGTAAAACATAGCGTAATACGGCAACGTATAGCCGAGATAAACGCCTATATCCTCGTATATCCGCCTCGCGAGAGGATCGCCTTCCGCCATAAGTTTCTGTATTACCTTCAACTTTTCGGCAGGGCTCAAACCCTCGTCGAACGTGTACCCTCCGAGTTCGGCAAGTTTTATAACGCCGTCCTGCGAGAAGTATTTTACGCCGCAGCCGTAATCTCCGCTCCATTCGTCCACCATGGAATTTTCGCTATAATCGACGGGTACGAAAGCGAGTTCCGAAAGCCAGCCGTTCAGGCCGCCGTCCGAATTTATATAACCGACAGCCTCGCTCGTTCCCATAGCCACGCCGAGAACGCAGTTGTCGTTTAAGTCAATGGCCCCCGCGAGAGCGGTAACGTCTCCGTCGTTGGCGACTTCAACGGGAATATCTTTGCCCATTTCCCGAGCGACGTCTATATACATATTTTTAACTTTCTTCTCGAAGTCTTCCTCGCCCACCTTCAAAAACAGCGACGCGACCATTATCCTGTTGTTCACGTAAACGCCCGCTGAAGATATGCCGATAGCATCGACGCGCGGCATTTTCGAAGCGGCGGTTTTCATTGCGGCGAGAATTTCTTTATAGTGATAATCGGGATCGGAATTGATCTTCGGGAACCACACCACTTCTTCGCTGTAAACGACCTTTCCGTCTATAACGGCGCTCACTTTGCGGTCGCTGCCGCCGGCGTCGAAACCGATACGGCACCCTTCCAGATGCCCGCCGACCGAAAGAGAACACTTCTTGAGGGAAGGAAAGTCCTTTTCTTCACATTTTATCACTTCGAAAGGTTTTTCGTAAACCCTTTCCATAAAGTTTTTGTCGAATGAACGGACGCCGCTGTTTGTGTAAGCCGCCTTTATATATTCGTAAACGGCGTCGTCGCCGCAAATATATATCTTATATCCGCCGACTACCCAAAGAATGGTCTTTACAATTCTTTCCGCCATCTTTTCGTTTTCCGCGCGGTGACCTTCCGCGAACACGGGATACGAGAAAATATAGTTGTAGCCGTCGTTCCTTTCAACGCATACCTTAAGCGTTTTATGTTCGGCATTTTCTGCCGATTTTACGTACGCGGAAAATTCGGCGTACATAGGCCTGAAGTTTTTATCGAGTGTTGGTACGAATTTCATAATTTCACCTTTCCTTCTTTTTTACAGTATCATTATATTCCAAACCGAAATTTTTGACAAACTTTATTTATGCAAAATAAGGTTGCTAATTTATAAAATAAGACATGATAATAAAAAAACGGCAACTTTTTGAGCCGCCGCGAATATTTATATAAGATCCTTTACGCTGTCGAAAACGAAAACGGGCGCTTCGTTGCCGGTTGCCTTTTCTATATCGGAAAGGGTAACTTCGCCGCTCAACACGCAGACGGTATCTACGCCCGCGTTGTTGCCCGAGGCTATATCGGTATAAAGCCTGTCCCCCACGACGACGGTCTCTTCCTTTGTAAAACCGAATTTTTTCATCGCCGTAAACACCATAACGGGTTCGGGCTTGCCTATGAATACGGGTTTTTTGCCCGTCGCACGCTCTATGCTTCGGCACATTGAACCGCAATCGGGTATGTAACCGAATTCCACAGGGCAAACCCAGTCCGGATTAGTCGCGTAGTACGGAATATCGAACTTCGTTAGCATCTTGCAGGTGTTGTAAACCTTCCGCCCGGTAAATTCCGGATCGAACCCCACGAGTACCGCGGAAGCATTTTCGGTATATTCTTCCGTAACGTTGAGCCCGAGGCGGCGATATTCCGAAACGAGTGACTTAGTTGCCTGAATATATATAAGTTTATCGCCGAACTTTTCCTTAAGAAGATCGAAAGCCGCCTGCCCCGAAGTGAGGAAGTGTTCTTCCGCGATATTATTCAAGCCCAGACGGTGCATCTTCGCAACGTAATCGTCAACCGAACGGGAAGAATTGTTCGTTATAAAAACGTATCTGCCGCCTTTTTTTTCTATGGCGGACAATAGTTCGGGCACACCGTCGAACAGCGTTTCGTCGAGATAGACCGTTCCGTCCATATCGAAAAGGTAAAGTTTTTTGTTTTTGAGCGCGTCTGCGTTTTTACCGAAACGATCTTTCATCTTTCCGCGCCGACCTCGTTGTTTTTTACCGAAAGGCGAATATTTTCGGTAGCGGAAACCGGCAAGGTTATTTCGCAATCCGCACCGACGCCCGCGGCGGCTATATCTCCGCCGTTCATACAGTCGTAACCGGTAAGCGCCCATACTATCCATTTTACGGCGTAAGAAGCGAAGCCGTGGTTGCAACTCGCATATATTCCGTTATGCTCCCAAAGCGTGCCGGTGCGCTCCGCCATGGGAAGGAAAAGGCGCAGACATTCGTCGAGAACTTTTTCCCGCTCGCCGTCGCGCATCAGAAGGTCTATGCGCATATAAAGCCCGTAAAACACGTTGGATTCGGCAATTTCAGGTCTGTAACCGGCAGCGCGGTTGTTGCCGAGTTTGTTCATAAGTTCGGCGTAAAGTTCGGGGTAATCTTCCTTTTTCACGCAGTCGAACCAAAAAGCGTAATACTGGCAGACTTCGGTCTTTAACCCGCTTTGAACGAGCGAGACGCCTTTGCGCAGGAGATTATCCGCGAAAAATTCTCCGTCAAATGCGTTTTCGACGATGAATTTCCTTATCTTTTCCGCCTTGGTTTTCCACTCGGGCACGCCGTAAAGGTCGGCGGCCTCGTCAAGGCACTTCGCGTAACACATATTCGAGGGAACGTTTACACCGCATATATGGTCGGCGTCGTTCGCGGCGCTCCACTCGACGAACACCCACCCCGTAAGATCTTCCAGAACGCCGTATTCGTTTTCGAATCCCTCGAAATATTTTATTATGCCGAAAATATTTTCCTTTGACATATCGACGATGCCGTCCGAGCCGTACGCGCGGGCGTATTTAGCCACTTCGAGGATATACCACATCGCCCAGTTCGGTATGAAGGTATCAAACGGATCGGAAGGGTAACACATGGGGACCATTCCTTCGGGAAGGTTCTTTTTTGAAGACAGCGCGTAATTTTCGAGGAAGGCTTTTTCCGCGGAATTTTCGCCCGTGAACGCGCGCTCGGCAACGGATGAAAACCACCCGTCCGAAAGCCAGCCCGCACGCTCTCTCGACGGGCAGTCCGTCAAAATATCAACGGAGTTCTGCGCGAGCGTGTTACGAGCCGCCTCGACTATTTTATTTATCCTTTCATCGGACGACGAGAACGAAAATCTATCCGTATTCGGGTTTTCGTAATCTCGCTGGCGAACGGAAACTTCCATACCCGCGTCATATATCACGAGGGCGTAGCGGACGGTGTAAGGCTCGAACGAAGTTACCGAAAATTCGCCCGCGTTTTTGAACTCCCACTTGTGTACGCTGCTGCAGGTGTTACGGTAAAAAGATACGTATTTCTCACCTTTTCCCGCTTCCGGCCAAAGAATCTCGTCAAAGACGACATACACGTTCCCCGCGTTTTTCGCCTTAACTTCAAGTTCGGTAAAGCCGGTTATCGCCCTGCCGAAATCAAAAGTTTTATAGAGCGTTTTGCCTGTTTTGCCGCTTTCGTAAACGAATTCGGATACTTCGTCCGTCGCGGAACATTCCCACGAGGAGATCTTGTATCCCTCTACCTGATTGCCTATATCGTGGGCGCGATCACGCCAGACGGGGGCGTTTTTATCCACGGAAACGGCGCCTTCGTCAACTACCGAAACGGGTTCGTGAAGGGCGTACTTCGCCTCGTCAACATAACTCGGCAACAGTTCGGGAACGTCCACCCGCTCGGTCCTTATTTTTTTGAAAGAGGGGTTACCCGTGTAGAGCGAAGACCTGTCCCGCAGCATGGAATAAACTTCCGCAAAGCCCCTCTGGTAACTGTAACGCTGTACTTTGCGAACCCTGTCGGTAAGGCGGTAACAGGTGAAATCGGCCGCATCGTAAGTCCTTTCCCCGCTATTTACCTCGCAGGCGAAAAACGGCTGTTGTTTTACCCAACAAAAGTTCTGCACATTGACGCAGTTGACTTCCGCCACTATCCTTTTGCCGCGGGTTTTATATTCTGCAACGCGCGCGTAACCGTGGGCGGCGCGCTGCGGCCCGAAGGCTACGAACTCCCCGTCAACGTAAACGCGGTAACAGTTTGCCGCCGCAAGTTTCATTTCAAAATCCTTTTCCTCTCCGAAGTCCAGCGAGAACGCGAGAGTGACGTTCATCTCGCCCGAAAGACCTTTGCCCCAAACGCCGAGCATATTACCGGTATAACCTCCTTTCTTCCCGCACGACGCGAACGCGCCGACGGTAAAACAAAACAGAAATACAAAAGACAGCGTAAACGCCGTTTTGATCTTCGACATATACGTCTCCTTCCTTTGAAAAAGGCGACTTATCTTTTTAAGCCGCCTTACTTTTCCTTATATTAAATATACCACATTTCCAGATAGTTTGCAACCATTTTTTTCATCTCTTCGAAAATAACGCGCTGACGGTAGCGTGCGGTGAAATATCCTATGTTTATCTTTTCGCCCGTGCGGCACTTTTCGGTGAGATAGCCTTCCTCGATCAGTTTATCGACGATTTCCGGCCCCGCGACCTTGCTCGCGTTCCTGACCATATCGTAAAAGAGAGGTTTGGAAGTATCTCTCTCGAGAGCCGTCCAAATATTCACCTTACAAACTCCGTCCGCAAACAGCCCCTTTATCTGGTCGTTTGTCACGCTGGAAGTTCCGTGAAGAACTATCTTCGTACCTATCAGTTTCTTTATTTCGCGCGCGAGGTCGCCGTGGTACATAAGTTCCTTACCGGTGGCGCGGTGCTCGGTGCCGAGATTGGCTACTATCACGTCAACGCCCGTTTCGTCAATATATCTCTTTGCGTTTTCGGGAGTGGTCAGCGCGTTATGAACGGTGCCGGTCGCGTCAACTATCTCGTCGCAGGCGCCCTCTATCAGAATTTTTTCCTTCATCCTCTTTACGAACGCCGCGGTGCTCTCTATGTTCTTCTCGAAGGGGAGAGCGGACGCGTCGTACATAATGGAAGAGTAATCGGAAAGGTCGCTGTTTATAAGTTCGATGTCGTCGTCGAACTGAACGTGGTCGAGATGAAGGAGAACTATAACGTCCTCATACTTTCCGCCCTCGCCGGCAAGCGCCTTTATATCGTCCTTATAGAGTTGAAGTCCCGTTTTCCAGTCGTCCGCATTGGAATAATTCACCGCTTGTTGACGGTGGGAATAGTTGACCGTTATCGCTATCTGAATGGGTATCCTTTCGCCTATCTTTTTGCCGTATTCGCTGCAGGCGGCGAGTATAGCCTCGGTGGTAGTCTGGTTTTCCGTGCAAAGACAGGGCAACACCCAACCTTTGGAAGCGGCGGTTTCATACACTTTTTTTACTTCGTTAAATTTTGTTACGATCATAAAAAGCCCCCTTTATCGCGCAATATCGACCACTTCATAGCCGAGGTAAGTTTTGAAAGCCTCTTCGAGAACGTACTTCATATGCCCTACGCCTATAGTGGTGTGATGCTTGAACCCGCCCTTGGCAAGGTTGATAAGTTTGTTCTGAAGGTCGGGTATCTCCGCAACGCCCGCGCAACCGAAGTATCCGTCCTCTATCTCGTCGGAAGTGAACTTCGCTTCCTCTGCGTAAACTTTGAGTTTTCCGTCCTCGGTAAAGCCGTTTGAGAAGGTCATATCGAAAGCGGCTATCCTGCCCTCGTTGCTACCCCAACCGCTGCCGGGATCGCCTTTCGCAAACATCTTATGCTCGGTGACCGTTCCCTTGCCTGCCATAAGGCTCTGCGCTACCGGCCCGCAATGGAAAAGTATAACTTTGTTTTCGTCGTCGCCGTAATTGTTGTTCCAATCGAGGCAGGCGGTAGCCTTACACGAAGCGAGCGCCATGGCGCGCATGGTTATGGCGGAAGTCAGGTCTATCTCGCAGGAACAGACTATTCCGCGGTCGTTGAGTTCGGATATAAGAACGCACGGGCATACCCTTAAAATGGTTTCCATCTCGTTCCAGCAACGGAGAGTTATCGCGTCGAGGTGATACTCGGCAATATACTCGTCTATAACCACGGAGATCTTCGCGAGAGTGTATTTGTTCTTTTCGGGGACTTTTGTGAAGTCGGTATACTTTTCGAGGCGTTTCAACTTCGCCGCTACGGCGGGCTCGTCGTCGCTCTTTTTGTTTACTTTATAGACGAGTTCGGAAAGATCGAAACTCTCCACGTTGATGCCGTAGCGTTGGAGCGTTACCTCGTCGAAACGCACGGTTTTGAACGCGGTAGTCCTCGCGCCGATGCAACCGAGGTTGAACCTTTTCATTCCTTTGACCACGCGGCATATCGCGGCGAAATCATCTAAATTTGCGCGAAATGCGGCGCTTAACGGGTGAACTACATGCGGTTTCATAACCGTAAAAGGT
This sequence comes from Clostridia bacterium, assembly GCA_017453885.1. Taxonomy (GTDB): domain Bacteria; phylum Bacillota; class Clostridia; order Christensenellales; family Borkfalkiaceae; genus RGIG3732. Next base: position 4,301 of record JAFTDZ010000272.1, on the reverse strand, counting down.
ATTTTATATTGATAGAATACGTCGGTAACGGAGAACTTTCCGCAATAGGCGTCTCTGCGGTGCTTGAAGTCCATTTTGCCTATCTCGTCGGGATACGCCTGCATAAGAATTGGCACGCCGGCGTCCTGCAGAGCGGTCACCGCGCCGTTCTCGTCGATGAAAATGGGCATACAGAGGATAACTCCGTCGTACTCGCCCTCGTGGCTCTTTAGCCAGTCGTGATACAGCCTTCCCTCGTCGCGCGTTTCCACGGCGCCGTAACGGGTGGCGTTTTCGTCCATGGCGAGGTATTCGTGCCCCGCGTCCGTAACAGCCTTTATCATATCCTTACGGGCGCCTGCGATAAGTTCCGCGGGCATAAAGCCGCGATTGCCGAAAAACAATGCAAATTTCATATCAATTAAACTCCTTTAAGGTTTTATATAATTTTTTATATTTTTCATATTGATCGGAATAAGACGATGTGACTTCTTCCCTCGGAAAATACGTGTTGCCGTAAATAACGAATTTCGACGCTGCCGCCTTGAACGAACTTTCCTCGCCCGCAGCCACCGCCTGAAGTATCGCGCAGCCGCACAGCCCGCCCTCGCTGCTGCGGAGAGTTTTTACCTCCACGTTTTGTATATCCGCCTTCAGTTGCAGCCAGAGCGAAGAATTCGCGCCGCCGCCCGTTGCCGTTATCTTCTTTATATCCGCGCCGTATTTCTTTACCACTTCCGCGTTGTAACGCATTTCCATCGCGGTGCCTTCCATTATCGCCTTATAAAGGTCGCTGTCGGTAGTTTGTATGGTCAGCCCGATAAAAGCGCCTTTCGCGTTTATATCCTGAAACGGGGTTGCCGCGCCGCCGAAGTACGGCAACAGCAAAATGCCGGTAGGCCCTTCGGACATTCCCTTCTCGATATACGCGAAGAAGTCCTTCTCCTCGCCTTTGTAACCGTGCATTATCTTCTTGCGGTACCAGTTGACCGTGGAGCCGCAGGAGTAGTTTAGAATGATGGTGCAATACATGCCCTCTACGGCGTACGGCACGACGGAATACCCCTGAATACCCATTTCGACTTCGGTCGGGCGCTTATCGAAAACCGCGTTGATGCATTCGACGGTGCCCAGTCCGTCCACGGCGTCGCCCGCCTCGAGTATGCCCGAACCGAGCGCGTTGCAGACCTGATCGTGCGAGCCGAGAACGAGAATGCAGGAATTTTCAATGCCGAGTTCTTTCTTGAGGTCATCTTTCAGTTCGCCCACGATGCTGCCCGTTTTTTGAGGGGCGGAAAACAGCGACGGCGAAATGCCGAATTTGCCGAGAATCTCTTCGGAAAACTTCATATTCGCTATATCGAACGCACCCGTCCTCGAGGCGAGGCCGTAATCGATAACGCGTTTGCCCGTCAGAAGATAGCCGAGATAATCGCAGATAAGCGATACTTTTTTGCCCTTGGCGAAAACTTCCGGCTCGTGTTTTTTTATCCACAGAAGTTTGTAGAGAGAATACATGCTCTGCGGCGCCACGCCCGTAATGCTGAAAATATATTCCGCGCCGAGTTCTTTAAGGACTTCTTCCGCCTCCTCCTCTCCGCGCGGATCGGTGTAAAGCATGGGATAAAACAGGATATTATCGTCCTCGTCCAGCAGAACGAAAGATTCGCCGAACGACGAAATGCACACGGAAGATATCTTCCGCGAGGCGGCGATTTTTTTTATCATGCTTTTGAGATGGCGCCAAACGGCGTTGATATCGGCGTAAAGTTCGCCGTCCTTGCGGAGAAAATCGTATTCCTCGCTGTAATATTCGAGAATCTCTCCGCGGTCGGAAAAAAGTTGGCACTTGCAACAGGTGGTGCCTACGTCAAAACTTAAAAAATTCAATAAAAATTCCCCCTTTTTTATTTTAGTCAGTCGCTTACGGTCACCCCCTCTCCGAGGAAATTGAGGTCGTGAACGTTTCTGTCGACCGTTTGCGCCTGCATTTTTTTGCGGTAATCCGTGGGAGTTATACCGGAGAGCGCCTTGAATTCGTAAACGAATTGCTGGCCGTTGCGGAAGCCCGTGCGCATACCTATTTTTCCCGCGGGCAGATTCGTATCGCGGAGAAGTTGCTTTGCCCTTTCAACGCGGAGCGCCATTACCGATTTCATTATTGTGGAGCCGGTATATTTGCGGTAGATACGCTGCAGGTAAAATTTGTTCACTCCGGCGTAGGCGGCAACGTCGTCGATACACAGATCGGAAGTGAAATTTTTGTTTATATACTCCCGCGCCTTCTTTACGTATGGCACGGCGCCCTCTCTGCCGGAAACGCAACACTTGCCTATTTCGGATAAAAAGACAAGTTGGCGGGTGAGAAGTTCCGCCTCTCCTTCAAAAGTATCCGTCCTTTCGGTGAGAGCGTTGATATAGGAACGCATGCGGTGTTCCACATCGGCAACGTCCGTCAGTATCACGTAACCGTTCTTCGCCGAACACACGGCGGAAAGCCCGCTGCGGTCGATAAATTCGCGGTAGTTTACGCAAAGCGCGTCAAATACGCCGCGCGGATTGTATTCCGACCTGTCCGCTATTTCAAACTCGATATTATACATCACGTTTTCTTCGCCGCCGTCAACTATAAGCCGATGCGGAACGCCGGCGTCTATAACGATAAATTCACCGGCGGATACCGCGTGCTTCGTAAAGGCGCCTTTGCCCTGATTTACATCTAACGCCTCGAAGGTGAAACGACCGCTTCTGCAGTACATTATTTCGATATAAGGGTGATAATGCCTGCTCATAAGAAAGTCCTTTGAAAACGGACGCATATAGTACGATATGGGGTTGAAAACCTGAAATTTAAGGTTTTTTAACGATAAAGAGTTATTCATTGCGGCAAATCCTTTTTTGTTTTGATTAAATTATACTATAAACCCGCCGCATTGTCAACGCGCTTTATCTTTTTTTATTGTAACACGGAAATAAAAACTTTTCAATAGCAAATTGAAAATTCAAGTCATTTTTTCAGGGTATATTTACGTTTTAGTGCATATAAAAATTCCGCGGCGAAAATACGTGGAGCATCTTGCCGCGGAATAAGATTAAATTTTTATTTACATTTTTACGAGTTCGTAATAAAGCCCTTTCTTTTCGATAAGTTCTTCGTGTGTGCCCTGCTCGGCTATGCCCTTGTTGAAGATATACAGTATTTTATCCGCCTTGCGTATGGTGGAGAGCCTGTGCGCTACCATAAACGAAGTTCTTCCCTCTATTATTTTATCGAGAGAACGCTGTATTATCTCCTCGGTCTCGCTGTCTATAGCGGAAGTCGCCTCGTCGAAAATCAGAATTTTCGGATCCTTGAGAATTATACGGGCAAAACTTATAAGTTGTTTTTCTCCCGCGGATAGTCCCTCTCCCCGCTCGCCGAGTTCGGTGTAATAACCTTCCGGAAGTTTTTCGATGAACGTGTCGGCATGGATCTTCTTCGCGGCGGCTATACATTCCTCATCGGTGGCGCCGATCTTGCCGTAACGGATATTGTCGATTATCTTTCCCTTGAACATGAACGGGTCCTGCATAACTACGCCGACTTCGCTACGGAGCGAGTAAAGAGTCATATCGCGCACGTCGATGCCGTCTATGGTTACGCTGCCGCCCTTCACGTCGTAAAACCGCGTGAGCATATTGATAACGGTCGTTTTGCCCGAACCGGTCGGCCCCACAAGGGCTATGCTGCTGCCCGCCTTGACGTGAAGGCTGAAATGCTCGAGGACGTTTATATCCGGTTCGTAACCGAAAGTAACGTCGTTGAAATCTATAACGCCTTCGGGATCTTTAAGCGCAACGGCATTCTCCTTTTCGGTTATATCGGACGGGGTATCCCGTATTTCGAGAACGAGTTCCATTTTCGAAGAAACTTCCGCGAGTTGCTGAAGGACTACGGAAAGAGTGTTGAACGGCTCGAAAACCATTCCCATATAACTCAAAAACGCTATCAAAGTGCCTGCGGTCATAAGTTCCGGCTTGTTTTGTATAAGGTAGAAAGCCACGCCGTATAAACACATACTGCCTACGTGCCAGAGCGTTTCGAACGATATATTCATAAGTTCGCTCACTTTGACGTAACCTATATAGTGCTTGCATACGTCGTCCTGCAGTTCGCGGTAAATGCCGGCGTTGTAATCTTTTCGGTTGAAACTTTTTATTTCCTTCGCGCCCATTATGGATTCCACGAGGAAGGCGCTCCTGTTGGATATTTTAGCCATAAGCACGCGCATTCTCTTTCTCGAAAAGTGCCTTATTATCTGAAGCACCGTGAGCAGAGGTAT